>JAPYPM010000244.1 GCA_029937635.1 Nitrospinaceae bacterium | reverse complement strand
GTAGTGATTTGCGTTATATAAAATGTAAAAGCCTTAAAAAGGATTGGAGTGTCATTACGTTAGGCTGTTGGCAAATAGCTCCTAGTGAGGGTTGGGGAGATATTTGTTCGCCTCAATCCGCAGATGCTGTAGTTAAGAAATCTCTTGATTATGGTATCAGTGCCTTCGATACGGCTGAGGGTTATGGAGATGGAGAATCGGAGCGTCGATTAGGAAAAGCATTAGGACACAAAAAACAAGATGTCATTATTATCTCCAAAATTTGGCCTGATGCTTTTTTAACAGCTGATGACTACCATAAAAGATTAAATAATTCACTTAAGGCACTTAACCGGGAATATGTTGACGTATATCTTGTTCATTTTCCAAGTAATTATTTTAACAGTACTGAGCAAAGTGAAAAACTTTGTAAGCTTATGGGAGAACTTAAAGAAAGTGGCAAGGCAATCACAGTAGGTTTATCAAATTTTATGGAACAAGATATTTTGCTACTGGGTAAAGGGGTTCAGAAGTTCGACATCAATCAAGTACCATATAATATTCTCCAAAGAGATTATGAGGGGAAAACTCGAGATATCTGCCATAAAAATGAGATCGGATATATGGCATATTCCCCAACAGCCCAAGGTTTACTAGCAGGCCGACTTTCAAATGAAGCAACTGCTTTTCCCGCACGCAAATGGAATAAACTTTATAAAGAACCTCTATTAACAAAATCAAAACCCGTTAGAAGTTTGATAAATAATATCGCTGAAGAAATTAACACAAAACCAATTTCAGTTGCTCTTGCCTGGGTACTTGAGCAAAAAAATATTCTAACTACAATTGTTGGCTCGCGGAAACCAGACCAAGTCTCTGAATTTGCTTTCGCAGGTAATTTAAAACTAAGCGCTGATCATTTAAATCAATTGAATAATGCGAGCAATTCTTTTCACAAAAAGTAGGTTTTAATGAAAGATGAATGGGAAAGCCCTTATGAGGAGGACGGAGTCACTTTGGGCCCTGAAGAGGCCTTAATTCGAGAATCAGAAAAAACAAAAGCATTAAAGGTGGAAAAGCTTCAGCTTAAAGATACTATTGAGAAATTACAAAGTAAAAATGATGCTCTCGCCAATGACAACGATTCCTTGGCAAAAAAATTAAGATCTTTGACCAAACAATCATCCAGCAACATTTACCCTGAAACAAACCAAACCCATACTTTAAGATGGGCTTATCTTCTTCTTACCTTTAACTTAACAGCATTAATAATCCTTATACTCTTCCACCTTAAATAACAAAAAACACTAATTTTATTAAACTCTCAATTACGTTTAATGTGGAAATCACCTTAATCAAAGTATAGAATACAAACAATTGACAGTAATTATGAATCTAACTACCCATTTACTCCATCATACTTAACAGCTACTGTCGATTTATTTAGCAACTAATAATACATAGTCACCCTCTCACTAAAGAATTATTTCATCATTTCATTGATGAATTTTGTTTGAATTTTATTATCATTTTAAAAAGAGGAGCTGAAAAAATATTATGTGGATATGGGAATTTCTTCACGTTTTAATTGGAATTTTATGGATCGGTCTACTTTATTTTTTTAATTTGGTGCAAGTACAATCCATGCCCAAAATGACAGAAGAAGGAGCAGCAAAACAATATACACAAATCATTCTTCCACGAGCACTATTTTTCTTTAGACATGCCGCCCTGTGGACAGTAATCACCGGAATTGTTTATTACGCTATGGGACGTGGCGTCGTTGAAGGTATCCCCAGCGGAGAAATAATGATCGGTATGCTTTTAGGAATTATTATGGCTGGTAACGTTTGGTTTATTATATGGCCTAACCAAAAAAAGATTATCGCCGGAGAGCTAGAAGGTGACGCTCTAACAAAAGCAAAGAGGAATGCTTTCCTTGCAAGTAGAACCAATGCCTGGTTATCTATTCCTATGCTTATAGGTATGATTGCAGCAAACCATGGCGGTGTAATGGCAGGATTTTGATTTTATTTTAAACATAATTTTTCTATTCGAAACTAAAATGTCGGTACTCTATGGGTCTCGGCATTTTTTTTTGATCACTATTACTCAACTGTTAAAGCAACCATTGGGTCAAGACGTGATGCCTTGATAGCAGGGAACAAACCGAATATCACCCCAATCATCATACATACACTCGTAGAAATATAAATTGAATTCGCATCAAGCAGGAGATTCTCTACTCCCAAGATTGATGCCCCAAACGTGATCCCAACTCCTAGGACAACACCAAAAAAACCACCAAATAGGCCAATAATAATCGACTCAAGTAAAAATTGCCCAACAATATCTCCTTTAGTAGCACCTACAGCCCTGCGAATACCTATCTCATGAGTTCTCTCCTTGACAGAAATAAGCATCACAGCAAGAATACCTATTCCACCAACAACCAATGAGATTGCTGCGACACCAACGATTAAACGTGTAAATAATTCTGAAGTCTCAGCCTTGAGGTTTTCCAAGTCAATTTGACTGACGATCGTAAAGTCGTTTTCTGCATCATCTGCTATTTTGTGTCTACCCCTCAACTCGGTTTTAATTTTTGCAGCTACCCTCTCAATATTTCTTCTAGAGTCAGCTTTTACATAAATTGTAGAAATATGGCTCTGATTTAAAATCCTTCTCAACATAGATTTAATTGGGATAAGTAAAATTTCATCCTGATCAATTCCATCAGAATCAAGCCCTTTACTTTCAAAGACTCCAATAACCCTAAAGGGGATTGCATTGATTCGTACTGTTTTACCTAGTGGGTCTTTCCCCCCCAACATATTTTTTATTACAGTTTTGCCAACGACAGCAACCCTTGCTCCAAGTTTTTGATCCATCTCGCTGAACATTTCACCCGAGCTAATCCTATAATTACGTGTGTCTAAAAATTCTAAAGTGGATCCAGCTACATTTGTTGATGTTAGAACTTGAAGATACTTTACTTTCATTTCCTTTATCTCAAAAGGAGCTATAAAAGCGATCCCATCAACTTCCTTTGACAAATAATTCACATCCCGTAGGTTTAAAGTATTAACATTACCAGAAAGCCGAAGCCTGCCCCCTCTTCGTTTCATTTCTCCTGCATTAATCGTCAATAAATTCTCACCCATTTTTGCTATGACACTCATAACTTCATGTTGCGATCCTTTACCAATCGCAACCATCACTATCACAGCAGCAATTCCAATCATGATGCCAAGAGATGCCAAAATAAATCTTGTTTTATTTGAATTCAGGGCGGTAAGTGCAATAATTAGTAATTTCACAATAAACCTTAGCGAATGGTTTCATCGGGACTCAAACTAGCTGCCTTTCGAGCTGGATGAATACCAAAGATAAGACCTACAATCATTGAAAATCCAAACGCAATCACAAAAGGATCCAGGGTAATCTTTACTGGCAAAAAATCAAAATACTTTAAAGAACTAGACAAAACCCAACCTACCGCTGAACCCATAGCTCCTCCAAGCAATGACACCAGGACCGATTCGAATAGAAATTGTTGGGTAATATCCGCTCGACGAGCACCAAAACAACGTCGCACACCAATTTCACGTATA
>JAPYPM010000243.1 GCA_029937635.1 Nitrospinaceae bacterium | reverse complement strand
CTTTCAACTTAAATGATCTCGCGCATATTTTTTATGAAATTTTTTGTGCAAAAGGTCATAGCTTGTTTTTCGCAAGTATTCCTCATGGAAAGAGCTTGTTTTGGATTTATTTCTTTTATCGCTTGAATCAATTCTTCGGGAGAAGGGTTTGGAGGAGTAAGCCAACCAGTTTTACCATGAATCAAGGTTTCTAAAAGGCCACCTTCACCTACTCCTATTACAGGTTTCCCCGCCGACATAGATTCTACTGGAGATATTCCAAAGTCTTCATCCTTTGGTATGTAAATAGTAGCAATTGCGTTGCCAATCAGTTGTTGTAGTTCCTGTTCGTTTAGGTCCCCTGTAAACTGAATATTATTAGACCCTTTGGCGAGCTGTTTTAGATGACTTTCTTCCGGGCCTGTAGAGGATACTATAAGTCGTTTTTCAGGAAGCTCTAAAAATGCCTTAATGATTAAATCTACTCGTTTATATGTTGCAAGCCTAGCAGTGGAAAGATAATAATTTTTTTGGCCTACCCAACGAAACTTGTCTAAATCGCAAGGGGGATAGATTACGATAGATTCTAATCCTAAAAATTTTTGGATTCTACTTTGAACGTTTTTAGAATCCGCCACAATTAAATCCATTTTACGAATAGCATTTTCGTACAAAGGTTGGAACAAGATATTATATGAAATATGAGAAAGCTTCCCTAGGGGTGATTGGGTTGCAAGGTGATCTTTTTTGAGATCATAAATTGACCTCGGTGGAGTGAAGCAATAGTAAATATTTTTTCCTTTTGGATGATTTACTGCTGCTAACAGAGAGTTTTGCCCCGTGTATATGACATTTTTATAAGCGCTTATGAATTTGGTTTTTTTACGAAAAGCGTGAAGACGTTTTATGGTTCGCCAAAAAGGCAAGTTGGATTCGGACTTTAGATCGATAAGGCGTCCTGACAGTTTATTCAAATCAAAAGAATTTTTATTTATATATCCAAAAGCCAGATCTGCTTCTAGTTCTCTACATAAAATATGGGCTAAACGTTCTCCTCCTCCCTTAAATGCAAAAGCATCATGCAAAATAACTGTGTTAGAGTATTTCATTGTTTTGAATCCAGTTTTCTATGCCACAAAAAGATTCCTGCACCAATTAAAATCATCAAGATACCTTCAGTGATAATAGTTCCAATAGCTGCCCCTTTAGTTCCCATAGCTGGTATTAGGTAGAAGTTTAAGCCTATATTCGCCAAAGCTGCCACGCACGTAATTTTGGCATAAAAATTTTCTCGGTTAATTGCCAATGTGGCTTGAGTTAATACTAAATTAAGAACCATGAACAAAAAAGAGATTAAAAGAAGGTTAAAGAGGGGAGATGCCTCCATAAAACTTTCGCCGTAACACAACTGTAAAATCTCTTTACTAAAAAACCAACCTGTGGGAATGATAACGATGGGAGAAATAGTACTGAAAAAAAATAACTTTAAAATATAAGGTATGAAGCGACTTGGATGATTTGCTCGCATTCTTATTTCTCGAAATAAAACGGTAGCAAAGGGAAGATGCAGAAATATAAGTCCTTCTAATAAGCGAGACCCTGCAGAATAGAAACCGACTTCTTCTAGTCCACTACCTAGATGACGAAGCATGACGATATCTATTTTAAAATAGATCAAAGTAGCAATATCAATTATTAAGAGAGACCCTAGTGATTTATAGACATTAGGTCTCAGTTTTTTGAAGAGAAACTTTAACTTGCAGCTTGCTGGGCGCAAGAAGAGAGCAATGCTATATCCCACGATCGTACCAACTAAGATTATTTGAATAGATGGGGTGAAATTGAAAATAAAGACCAAAACACTCAGTGCCCCAATAGACCTTGTTAGAACTCGCCATTGAGCTTCGGCGGCAAACATCCCTTCCCCTTTAAGTTGTGATGAAAAAAATGTGGTTATTGTCACTAGCCCAAAAGAAAAGATAGCTAGAATTAGCAGGAAACTATCTTTTAAAGGTAGCATGAAAATTATTAAAGCGCCGGCTAATGTTACTAGGAGGCTGTGCCCTATCGAAAGAGGAACGAGACTTCCCCGTGTTTCTTGAAAGGTGGGTAAGGTTAATTCTCTAAAGATAAGTGTGCGAAAACCACCATCCTGTAAAATTGCAAACAGAGATGCTAAAGTTAGAAGATAGTTGTAAATTCCAAAAATTTTGGGGCCAAGTAGCCTTGCGAATAGAAAGGTTAATATTATGGAAATAGTGGCTACATAAGCGGAAGCAAGCCACTGGGTGCTAAAAGATTTAGCTAGCGTCATTGCATTTAAGTGTGTTTAGTTGTGCAAACAAAAACTAGAGAAGATTTTTTTCAATAAAAC
The DNA here is from genome assembly GCA_029937635.1 of Nitrospinaceae bacterium. Classification (GTDB taxonomy): domain Bacteria; phylum Nitrospinota; class Nitrospinia; order Nitrospinales; family VA-1; genus Nitromaritima. The sequence continues at coordinate 1,243 of JAPYPM010000243.1, read as the reverse complement.
CAACTCGTTCCTGAACAATATATAGAGGGCGGCCTGACACTTCAGTATGAATATTGCCTATATACAAAGCGATTAACCCCAATGCCGCAAGAACAATACCAAATAGAAGCGTGTTGAAGACGACGAAATAAGCCAATTTTGTGAAAATGGTTAAGCCTAGAACTAAGTGACTAATTATCATATACAAGAATAATAGGCTGGAAATTGTAGTGACAGCTAATCCTATATATCCCGTAATTCTTAAAGGCATTAAGGAAAAAGAAGTGAAAGAGTTAATGGCCAAATTGAATAGATTGTTAAAGGAAAAAGTTGACTTTCCATTGATACGGTCTGGAGAATCAAAGGTGATAGACGCTTTGTCGAATCCCATCCAATCAATAATTCCGCGGAAAAATCTGTTTCGTTCGGGAAAAGTTTGTAAAACCTCTAAAACCTTACGGTCTAATAGGCGAAAATCTGTTGCTTTGTGTTGAATGTTCAATTTTGAAAAGCGGTTAAGCATGAAAAAAAAGAAATTAGATCCTATTTCTCGCCACATAGAATATCGAATAGATTTACGTTGAGCAGTTACAATCTGAAACCCTAACTCCCACTGCTGGATCAATTTTGGGATTACTGAAGGTGGGTGCTGTAAATCTGCGTCCATGAATATTACGGCATCAGAAAATTTTGTCCATTCAATGATTCCGGCTGTGAGAGCCATTTCCTTCCCAAAATTTCTAGATAAGCGTATACCTTTAGCTGTAGAATTTAGATCGGATATTTCCTTGATAACTTGCCAAGTGGCGTCATTGCTACCGTCATCAATAAAAACAAACTCACAAATATAGTTATCTAAACTTCTAAGAATTTTATTAGTCTCATCAAAGAAACGGCGTACGTTATTTTCCTCATTATATGCTGGGATAATAAATGTGACCAGGCGTTTATTATCATTCATAGGAGTAGAATTTGAAAATTTATTAGAAGGTAACTTTAGAATAATTTTTTATAGTGAGACCTAAATGCAAATGCCTAACAAAAGGTTGATATCGAAAAAATAAAAACACTTAGTGTCTACAACGGCATTCTAGATACCTAACATTAACTAGTGGCTTAATGATTTTAGGCTAAACGCTAGCAGTTGTAAACGCTTCTAATTGTATGCGCATTTGCATTTACCTTGTTGTCCGATTAAATCGGTATTAACTTAATCTTAGAATTTTGGTGAATATTTTATACTTTTAATAGCACTAATCTATAG
>JAPYPM010000242.1 GCA_029937635.1 Nitrospinaceae bacterium | reverse complement strand
GAATCAGGGGTGGGTAAAACCATCGATGAGATGATTTAATAAAATGTCTTATATTTAAGGATTATTTTTAAGGAGAAAAAAGTTACGCCCGCCGGGTCACATCCGGAGGATTACCAACAGTTGAGCACGTGGATTCATTCCTAAATCCGATATTTCACCATCTGTAAAGCATACTGGGGAGTGTGCAGAGTGATGGTGATTTGTCAGTTTTTGGAACTAACTCTTTCTATTTAGAAAGAGTGGTTTGCTTCCTTGGAGGCAAGCCTGCCGATCTAGAGACAGCACCCGATATGAATATCAGGTGTGACTAAGTTGACGCGATACGGCGCCGACGAGCGTTTTTTTGTTTATAGTTCTGGTAAAACTGTTTCTTGTGCTCTTATCGGAGAAAAATCAGAGAATCTTTATTTTTTTCTGTTTTTTCTACTTGAGGGACAGGATGGAAGTTTCGGGTAATAGTAGTTCATTTTTATTTGCCTCTCCCTTTGCCGTTTCGGGTGGAAATAAAGCGACAGTTAACGAGGCAAGGAATGATCTGAGGTCTGGTGGTCAATCTAGACCAGTAATAAACGACCTTGCATTCGAATCTTTAGATATTGCTACAAGGGGAATTCCAGTTTTTGAGGGGAGTGGCCCACTAGCAGGTTTCCGATTGAGTAGTGCAGTCAACGTTATTACTAAAAAGTCAGAAAGAAGCAAACTTCCCATCGCTGATAGTATTAAACGTAACAGTCGGCTTTCCGATTTGAAGGTTGAGCGATTGGGGAGTCTTCGTGCATCTCTTCAAAGGCTACGGGCTACGATAAATGATTTAAGCAATAAGGGTGCATTTAACCTAAATGCAGCTGGTTCGTCACAGGAAGACCTTGTTAAAATCCAAGTAGGAAAAACTTCTCCGATAGGAAAATTCAGCGTTACCCCAACAAGAAAAATGGTTAAGAGTACCTTGGTATCGGATGAACAACCCGCGCCTATAAAAGCTATTGGGCTCAGTGGAAATTTTTATGTTAATGGATTTAAAATCTCTGTCGAGGTCACTGATTCGATTTTTGAATTAAGGGATAAAATCAATCGAGGCGAAGACACAAATAATAATGGCAAGTTAGACGGTATTGAGGACATAAATAATAATGGGAATCTTGATGTCATATCCTTCAGTTCAAGCGAATTTGGGGGAGGATTCTATATAACAGAAGACCGTAATGGGAACGGCAAATTGGACCCGGATGAGGATACCTTTGATAACGATTGGTTGGATGGTGGAACTAAAGAAAACGGTGTAAAGGCTTCAGTGGTCAACGATCGACTGATTTTGTCGAGTCTTGCTGGTGGAAGAGCAAAGATAGATCTATGGGACGACGACGCTATTTTACTTCATCTTGGTTTTTTTGAACTCAATCTAAAGGGGCTCCCAATTCAGAAAGAATTGCAGTTTGACGCTGATCAATTGCTCGTAGCATTTCCATCTCTTAACCTTAATGTTGCACCTCAGCCGGCATTAGTTGAAGTGGATAGAACTTTCGAAGACCCACAAACTATTGGAAGTGACTTTAATCAATTTTCTAATATTTCTGAAGGCGCTGTTATAACGGTGTTAAAAAAATCAGAGAACAAGTCAAATATTCAGGTATTTTTCGATGCATCCAATACCATTGATCAGATTAAAACTTTCTTCAATCATTTCAACGATTCTCTTAGTCAGCTCAATGATGTTCTTTCTGAGTCAAATGAATTTAGCAAAGATAAGGAGATACAAAATATACTCAATGATATGAAGGTTCAATCTCAGGAAAAAATAAGGGTTATTGAAAAACGAAATAAGGAAATTGATATATTTCGTACCACTTCAGAAAACTTGCAGGAGATAGGGTTCGGAGTTATAGACACGAAGAAAACAACAGTGCAGGAACTTCCAGCTTATAGAGCGTTGGAAGTTATTTTAAGTGGTGCGACTCCTTTCCCAAATACGGAAAAAGATATTGCGACTCGGTTAACATCCGCAGGAATTAGAACAATTAATGATAATACCTTTGTGGTTGACGAACAAAAATTAAAAAGGGCGCTGGAGGTTAATGCTAAAGAAACGCTTGAGATTTTTACTAATGAAGAATCAGGCATTCTTCCATTATTGGGTAAGCAGTTAGAGAATTTACTTAGAGAAAACCTTGGAGACTTGGATCAAAAAAAAGATCAGGTTAAGGTTCAAGCCAAAACTAATAGTTCGTCTCCTGAGAAACTAAACAAGCTTACGGAGGTTTACAGTTTAAACAAGACAGTTAAAAACCTTATTTCGGTAGTTTAAATGGAAATCAAAAAAACGAAACAATTAATTCTAGATAACTTGAAAAAGGAGGAGTCTTGTTTCAAGGATCTAGTTAACAAAATAGAGGAACAAAAACAAGCAATTGAAGATAAAAATGGTTTTCGTGTTCTTGAAATTATTGAAGAAAAAAATAGGATCATTAAAATTTTTCATAATCTTGAAAGTGAAGTAAATGACCGACTGCAATCATTGTCTCTGGAAGAAACTCAAAGTTTGAAACAAGAAGAAAAAACTTTAATGGTAAGCCTTGAAAAACTAATTGAAACAATCATTCGTATGGAAGAGGAGTGTGAGATCAATATTAGTCGTGACATGAAAGAAGTTGAAAAAAAAATTTTCGGGTTACAAAAGGGAAAAAAAATCGGTAAGGGGTACGGAAGTTTTCTTAAAAGCAGGCCCCTTATCTCGAGAAAAATTTGATCTGTTATGAGGAAGTTTTAAATGTCTTTGTCCATTATTCCATTGAATCAGATTTTTGGAAAATACGACCAACAAACTCGTATGGGTGAGCTAAACCGTAAAAACCCTGTCAAAACAATCCAAAATCAGATTGATCGTGTTACCATTTCACCTGAGGCGCTGAAAAAACGAGCAATTGGTGTTGCTCTTTCCGTGATCCAAAATACAAACCCAGCTTCGTCTGAAGCGAACTCGGTTCCAGAAGGAAATGTTAAACCTGTTTCTTATACAGATAGAGTTACTCAGGATACTTTAAAAAAATCTAAAAAGCTTAAAAATGAAGACGCTTTACCTTCCAAATTAGAAGATGTCCCAATTAAAAGAAGTTGGAAAAAGTTTTCTAATCAATCCATGGAAATTAAAGATAAACATGTAGTTGAAGACGCTGCCAATAAAGAAGGCGAGCATAATAAAGCAGCAACTTCTTCTAATGATATAAAAGCTGATCCTGTAGATGATTCTGAGCTTTAATAAGTTATGCTGAAGAAACTTTTAAAATAATGTATGTTAAAAAAATTTATCGTTAAAATTTTTTTTCGATTTGTGTGAGTAAAAAATTTCGTATACAAGGTTTCCATGATCTGCATTCCTATTGTTGGTCCTACCCAGCATAAATCAATAGAAGATATTGCCGTTGCTACCCCTTTGGCAGATTTTCTTGAGTTACGTCTTGATCTCATGAGTGATTACGACCTTGAAGCACTTCTCGCGGCCTCTACAAAACCCCGTATTGTTACTAATAGAACCAAACGTGAAGGGGGTCAGTTTGCTGGGAGTGAGGAGGATAGAATTGAAATACTAAAACAGGCTGTTGCAAC
>JAPYPM010000241.1 GCA_029937635.1 Nitrospinaceae bacterium | reverse complement strand
CCAGTAACCTGCAAAGGGCAGAGGGATCAAACCGAAAATACAAATAAACATGGCGACATAACAAACCCAATCATAATGGGCTTTAGTTTCTTCATCTTTTGCAGTCAGGTAGTGATAAGCTGCATAAGCTCCAACGATACCGCCACCAAACACAATATTCCCTAAAATTCTATGAACGCCGACCGGGTTCCACAAAGTCGAATGAATTACGTGCCATATGTTACCTAAGAAACGACCCTGCTCATCAATCCCACCAGGAGCCTGCATAAAGGTAGCCCATGAATTTGCAAGATACATTAATACAGTTCCGATAAGATTAAGCAAAACAGAAAGACTACAATGGATCCATTTCAAAAAACCACCATCATTCATCCTGTCCCAGCCGTAGTAGTAAACATAAAGAACACCACTCTCAGCCAAAAACATCAATGCATAAACATGCATTACTGGTCGAAAGATAGTTGCCATATATTTAAAGAAACCAGGAAACAACGTGATAAATGTAAAAAGCAAGATACCACCTAAAATCGCAGTCCACGAGTATGCGGTAAGACTAACCTTCATAAGATCATGAGCTAGTCGATCGTACTTCACTGACATCACTGGATCACTTTCACGACTACGAATTCCGACAAACTCTATCAACATACAGAAAATTGGCACAGCCAAAACAAAACTGCCAAAGTACAAGTGCTGCTGGTTGGCTACCCAAAGCATTATTCGACTAGGGACAAAGTCATAGTTATTGTAGTCGTTTTCCCCTAACTCAGGTGCTGGGGCTCCACTAACAGGTCCTTTCAAAGGATTTCCTTCGAAGTCCTTGTAGAACACGTCCTGACTCCATTCGATCTCAGGGGCGCCTTCACCCTCAGCATCGTCTTCTGCAGCCATTACTTCTTTCGCAAATGCTTGCTCAGCAAAGGCCTGCTCAGCAAAAGCTTCCTTCGCGAAAGCATCTCCTGCTAACCCTGGCATCATATAAATTGCAAACGCAAAAAACAGAGCAACGGGCAGAAAGTTTAAAGTTCTAGTTTTACCCAGCATAACCTTGTCCTCCTTTGTGGACTTGATAAACATAATTGGTTTCTAACATAATTTAAAAAATTATAATTCTTAAGCAAAAATACATAGTCGATTGATTGTATCAAAACAAACTTAAATTCTTAAAAATGGCTTCCAAGTGTTTTTAAGAACCTTTTTTTGGTTTAAAGCTTTAGATAGCGCACTTTTCAAAAAACAGCCTAATAAAAAAAGGCATAACACTACACAATTTTTAAATTTTTTAACATGCGTACAATTGCATGTCAAGGCAAAAAAAACCTTAAGTTAATGCAACATACAAGTACCGTTTCTACTCACCCTCCACTATTTTTTTTATTCTCAAATCCACGGCATTCGCATGCGCGTCCAAATGCTCCATATCAGCAAGAATTCTTATAAAAGGCGCCTCTTTTTTAAGAGCTTCGGGGGAGTAAGATATAATACTGGTTCTTTTCAGAAAATCATAAACTCCAAGAGGTGACGAAAACCGAGCTGTTCCACTGGTAGGTAAAACGTGATTAGGGCCCGCTAAATAATCACCGACTGCCTCTGGAGTGTAGTGGCCTAAAAATATAGCTCCCGCGTTTCTGATTTTCTCGGCACAGACCCGAGGTTCTTTTACTGCAAGTTCTAAATGCTCCGGCGCTATATCGTTGGCTACCTTAATTGCCTCACTCAGCGACTCAACAACAAACAGGTTACAATAGTCGTTAAGTGATTTTTTGATAATTGATTGTCGGTTCAAGCGGCTAGCCTGCTTTTCTAACTCCTTAACCACATCCTTGGCTAATGGTTCAGAGCAAGTCACTAAAATTGGCACGGCCTGCTCATCATGCTCAGCCTGAGACAATAAATCTGCTGCAATAAAATCCGCATGCGCGCTATCGTCAGCTACGATCAAGATTTCGCTGGGCCCTGCAATCATATCGATGTCCACTATGCCAAACACCATTCTTTTAGCTAACGCAACAAAAATATTACCCGGCCCTACAATCTTGTCGACCTTTGGAATGGTATTAGTCCCGTAAGCCATCGCACCTATCGCCTGAGCTCCGCCAACTTTAAAGATAGAATCAACCCCCGCAATTTCAGCCGCAACAAGCACATCTGGGCTACATTGTCCTTTTGAGGCTGGACTGCACATCACCACCTTCTTCACGCCTGCAACTTTTGCCGGAATTGCATTCATTAATACGGACGATGGATAAGAAGCTTTGCCTCCAGGAACATAAATCCCTACGGTCTCAAGAGGCCTTATATTTTGTCCGAGCAATACACCATTTTTTTCATACTCCCAAGACTCCTGTTTTTGATGCTCATGAAACTCGCGAATATTTTCTGCGGCTCGTCTTAATGCTTCCACCCCCTCATCACTCACATTATTATGAGCTTCAGCAATCTCGCTAGGTGTCACCCTTATTTCTTCCACAGATAGATCGTATTGATCAAAGCGGCTAGTGTAATCAAGTAATGCGGCATCGCCGCGCTCTTTAATTTGTTTAAGAATTTCACGGACTGTTGCGTCATGAATCACAAGATCAACATCAGCTCGGTCAATAACTTTCCTCAGAGTGTTCCTAAAATCAGAATCAGAATATTTAATAATTTTCATCGAAAAATAATCACAACTTTCTAAAGTTAAAAATTAAAAAGATAAAGTACTTAAAAAATCATGGGTCAAGACCCCTTCTTTTTTGCCCACGGAAGCCATAAGTTCCAAGTGGTCTTTAAGGAATATCAAATCATCCGGCCGATCTACATCGTACCAAGCTGGAAGAAGCTCCAGCGTCACGCCATTTGACTTTAACCTGCTGTGGGTTTCTTTCAAGACATTACTGCTACCCCACGTAATGCCATCAAACAGATTGATTAACTTCTCTCGCATACCGATTAAATAATATCCTCCATCAACACTTGGGCCCAGAACCACATTTTGTTTGGAATCAAAGGCTTGCTTGATATAAGCCGGTGGTAAACTAGGGCTATCTGCTCCTATAATAACAACCTGCTCATAACCTTCAGAAAAGCTCGCAGAAAAAGTGTTTTTCATTCTATCGCCGAGGTCTTTCCCCTCCTGAATAAAGGTACGCAAAGGTAATGAGGGATTCAATCGCTCAAAATATCCCGAAGTGCTAGATGGATAAATACCGACAAAGCAATCTACCGACTCTAGAGAGCAGACCGTGTCAAGGCTGTCAGAAAGAAAACAAGTATACAGTTCACAAATTGTTTGCAAGTCTAAAAATTGATTAAGTCGTGTTTTAACCTGCCCCATTACTGGATCGCGGGCGAAAACAATTAAAGCGTTTTTATTTTGTCTTGACATGGAAGTTACTATTTTTCTTGGTCGATGCGTCTATAGCAGCGGGGGATCGGAAGAACCTCCTCATCTTCTATAAATTGTTTGACTACCACTTTCAAAGCCAATAAAATCAAAAATAGACAGCGTACAACTCAAATTTTCAAGGAGATCAAACCATTCTTTCCGAGTTAGACATTTCTTTATTCTACTGGATCAACACACATTTTCAATCTCGAATATTCCTAAAATTCATGCAGTTCATTTCTATTAAGCAG
>JAPYPM010000240.1 GCA_029937635.1 Nitrospinaceae bacterium | reverse complement strand
CTTCAACAAATAATTCTCCATACCTCACACTTTCACAGAAACAAGTCCAAGGTAAAAAAAACCCTACGTGGAAAACCATTATTTGGATACTAATGGCATTAATCTGTTCTACCAGCCTAGAATATTACTTTCTTCAAGAGCAGTCACCTTCATCTATTAGAAACAACCTCGCTGTTTTACTTGTTTTTAATATCATTCTAATTCTTATATTTCTTCTCGTTGTCTTAATCACTCGAAACCTATTAAAGCTCTACAATGAAAGAAAAAGTAAAATTCTTGGAGCAAAATTTCAGACTAAGCTTATTTCCGCATTTCTTATTCTAACATTAGTTCCATCAATTCTTTTATTCACGGTCGCTAGCAAATTATTCACACTTAGTATAGGCAGTTGGTTCAACATAAAAATAGAACAAACGCTACAACAATCAATGGACGTAGCGCAAGAATATTACGCAAGTAAAGAACAAAATTCGCTTATCTACATACAAAAAATTGAAGAGTTTATAACTCAAAAAGAACTTTTTTTGCAAACAAAACGTTGGCAGTTAAATGACTTAATTGAAAGAAAAAGAAAAGAATATGAAATTGGAGGAATCATTGTTTACGACAACAACTATAAACCTATCGCTTCGGAAATTGATAAAAACCGTATACCATCTATCAAAAGTGATGATTTTGAGAACTTATTAAAAAAAAGCGTTGGTGGTGAAGGTGTTTCTGAATTTCACTCAACTAGCCAAGGTTACTATCTTGTAGTCGCAAAGCCTTTGACCGAGATAATACAAAATAAAATTTCTATTTGGGGATACATACTAACCCTGCTACCCATTCAAGAAGGTGCTCAATATAAGATTCAAGCAATACAAAATTCTTTCGAGACTTATAAGCGCCAGAAATTTCTACAAATTCCAATTTCTGCAAGTTATTACACAACATTTATAATGATCACATTACTAATTTTATTTTCAGCGATTTGGTTAGGTTTTTACATGGCTCGTGGAATAACTGTTCCTATACAACTACTAGCAGAAGGAACACGACGAATATCAGATGGTGATTTGAGCTTTAAACTTGGAATTAACGCTCAAGATGAAATTGGAATTCTAGTTAACTCGTTTAATCGTATGACTGGAAAACTTAATGACAGTCAATCTAAAGTTGAAAAAGCAAATCAAGAATTAAAGGATTCAAATATTAAACTTGAACAACGCCGTCAATATATTGCAACAATCCTTGAAAATATTGGAGCAGGAGTTATTTCTATAGATCAAAGTGGCCTCATCACAACATTCAATAAAGCAGCAGCAGATATTTTGATGATTGACCCACATGAAGCTGCCGGCTCTAGATACAAAAATGTCTTTGATATAAGTTATTTAGCGGCAATTCGAAAAATAATTCGAGAAATGATAACTAAACATAAAGAAAACTCTGAAGATCAAATTGAGTTAAGATTAAAAGATAAATCACTAGTTCTTCTGATTAAAGCTCATATTTTAAGAAACCCAAGACAAAAATATCTTGGAGTAGTTATCGTTTTTGAGGACCTCACAATATTGATTAAAACCCAAAAAACTGCAGCATGGAAAGAAGTGGCTCAAGGGATAGCACATGAAATTAAAAACCCCCTTACGCCAATCCAATTAAACACTCAACGACTTAAAAAGAAATTTTTTGAAGATAAAAATAATTTCGATAAGATATTCGAAGAAAGTATCGATATAATTTCACAAGAAGTGGAAGGAATGAAAGATCTGATTAACGAATTTCTTCGATTTGCCAGAATGCCTCCTCCATCTCTAAAACTAAACTCTCTTCATAAAATAATTGATAGTGTTTACACGCTATACAAAAACAATAAAAAAAATATTCTTATAAAAAAGAATTACGATCCTAACGTAACAAATGTAACTGTTGACGCAGAACAAATTCGAAGAGTTTTTATAAATTTATTTGAAAATTCTATAGATGCGCTGACAAATGAAGGTAAAATTGAAATATCCACAAAGTTTAATTTCAACACAAACAAAATATTGATTAGGTTTTCAGATAATGGGACAGGTATTCCTAGCACCGATAGAGACATGTTATTTCTACCCCACTTTACAACAAAAAAAAGAGGGACCGGAATTGGACTGGCAATTGTCAACCGAATAGTGGTTGATCATGGAGGAACAATTACGTTCAAAAATAATCAACCAAGAGGAACTACTTTTGAGATCCAGATTCCACCTATACCGGTTTCTATAGATAATGAACCAACTTCGGTCACATCTGAGAAAAAGGCTTTTTTACCATTTTAGCCTCATAGTTAACCTTTTGTTGTTCAAGTTTTAGTCTAGAGATTAAAAACTAGTTTTTTTCAATCACAATTTTTAATACTAAAATTAATAATTCATGAACTATCTAAAATTAAAACTTGATGATGGAACCTATCAATACCTAAAAGATAAGTTTGACGGAGATATAAATGCAATAGAAGATTTTATAAAAAAAATCCTCTCCAAAGAAATTGAAAAAACACGGCTCGATCCAAACGAATTAGAAAAAAAAAATACTAACGAGAATCTGGAAAACTATTTAAAGTCAGGAAAGTCAGGTTCTCGCTCCTATGGAATTAAAGGTCAGGGCTGGTAATATGTTCCATTTATAAAAAATCGGATATGAAGAAAACTTATGACATTTTAATTGGAAACGAGCTAACAAAAGGAACTAGCGTTATTCCTGTTGTCAATCCATTTACAGGAGAACCATTTGCAGAGGTGAACCTTGCCGATTCTATTGAAATAGATAAAGCTATAAACTTGGCGGAAGAAACATTTAAAAAAACACGTGTCCTACCGTCCTATCAACGTAGTCTTATATGTTCTGAAGTTGCTAGCGGGATTCAGGACAGATCGGATGAATTTTCTAAATTAATTGCCCAGGAATCAGGAAAACCTCTTATTTATGCAAGGGCTGAAGTAGCCAGATCAGTTTTAACCTTTGAGATTGCAAGTCAAGAGGCGCTTCGACTTGATGGAGAAATGCTGACATTAGATATTACAGAATCCGCTCATGGAAAAGCTGGACTTACCAGACGTTTTCCTATCGGACCTATAGCGGGAATAAGTCCTTTCAATTTTCCTTTAAATCTCGTTGCTCATAAGGTAGCTCCGGCTCTAGCGTGCGGCAATCCTATTATTATTAAACCTGCATCCTCCACCCCACTTACGGCTTTATTGCTTGGAGAAATAGTACAAAACACCCAAGCAATAGAAGGAAGTCTTAGTGTACTGCCGTGCTCTAACAAAAATGCTACTCCTCTAGTAGAGGATCCTCGTTTAAAAATGATAACATTTACCGGAAGTCCTAATGTTGGCTGGGATATAAAAAAACGTGCAGGACGCAAAAAGGTAGTTCTAGAATTAGGTGGGAATGCCGGGGTCATTGTTGAACCCGACGCTGAAATTGAGTTCGCAGCAAAAAAAATTGCCTTTGGAGCCTTTGTTTATTCAGGACAAGTTTGTATCTCAGTTCAACGCGTCTTTGTCCACGCCTCAATATTTGACAACTTCCTAGAGCGCTTAATTAGCGAGACACAGAAATTTATTCCAGGTGATCCACTCGATGAGAGTGTCACTATGGGACCAATGATAG
>JAPYPM010000239.1 GCA_029937635.1 Nitrospinaceae bacterium | reverse complement strand
GACTTAGCTAGATTGATTTACGCACTATTTAACCAAGCTAAGGATCCGAGTTACCACAGACTGGCTTGGAATATTGGATGGGCATCTTTCCCAGCCGGTGTGATTGGACTAATAGGTGGGAATTTTATAGAACAAGAACTTCGAAGCCCTACTTTTGTAGCCTGGAACTTACTTTTTTGGTCGTTCGTATTTTTTGCGATAGAACGATATTCAGCTGGCCAAAAATCAAATGAATCGGATATCTCAGAGATGACTCTTGGTAAAGTTCTTTTTATAGGCTGTGCTCAAGCAATCGCGCTTTTACCGGGAACTTCTCGATCTGGAATTACAATTGCTGGAGGAATGTTGGTTAATTTGTCTCCAACTTCAGCTGCCCGGTTTTCTTTTTTACTAGGAACACCTATTATTCTTGCGGCAGGTACTCACAAAACACTGCACTTTCTATCTTCTCCCAAAAATTATATGCATTTGTCTGGTTTGCAATTAGGGGTCGGACTCTTTGTATCATTTATTGTTGGTTATTTTGCAATCAAATTGCTACTAGGAATCGTATCTCGACTAGGGCTGACACCATTTATTTTTTACCGAATAATACTGGCAACGTATATTTTAATAACATTCTAAATATACATCAGCAATGGAGAGAAAAAAAATACCAGCCCGGAAAATCCGGACTGGCATTTTTTTATCTTTCGTAAAAAGAATTAACCGCAGGTTACGTTACCTTTAACCGTACCCGTATTGGTAATTCTAACTTCACCACTGATATCTCCAATAGAATCGCCACGGCTAAAGTTATTTTGACTTGACAAAGTTACGCTCTTCCTACCCATGCTCATCATTTCGCGTACATTTGTAGCCCCACCGTCTACAGCACCGGGGACACACTGAGTAGTATCTTTACACTTAAACTTTGAATCCTTATGGTTTCCAGAACTACCACCTTTAAAATTCATTGTGTCTGATGGTCCCAATGTAATCGGTATTGTTGTAAAATTAGAAGATTTCCAAATTACAAAATTAGCATTAGCTCTCTCTTCTGCATTGCTTCCTGCTGATTCCAACTTAATGGTTTTGGCATCGTTACAAGACATGCTCGCTCCAGGAGCCAAGCTTCCCGCGAATGCTAAAGTAGTTAAACATAAAACAGATGCCGCGGTGATAAGTGCAATAGCAATTTTTTTCATAATCATTCCTCCCCTTCACACTGGTTAATCATTCTGTACACTAGCTATTTTTATAGACCGTTTTACCAGTCTTCTCAAATAAACCTCTTACAACCTATCTACAAAAAAAACCAAAATAATGACTATCATTAATTCTGACAAAAGAACTAGTAATAGTACTCGTTCCTACATAGGACAAACACTACACGATGTAATCATTCAAATCAACAAAAACATTAAAAATTTTTAACTCGTAAAATAATCTGACAAACATAGGGAATAATATGTCGTTAAAATCAATTACATCAATTATTTGGATATATTAATAATTTAAATTCCTAAAAAACAAGAATACTAAAAAGGATAGATTTACTCTTCGAGGGTAGATAAAAAATTATATTATCTTAAAATAAGGCCTTTCAAAATAAAATAATAAATACTTACATTTGGTAGGAATATCACCTTATAGAAATATATTTAATGTGTCTTGTGGGATTCGAATACTTGAAGAATAGCTCATCTAACCATTGAATATATTCCCGAGCTAAAAACAATCCTCAAAATCTATATATCACATCATAGTCTTTAAAACGCAATCACTCAGCATTAGTTAATCAGGAACTAAATATTAAAAATAAAAAACATGAAGACTAGTTTTAAGTCAAAAGAGTATATGAATATGAAGAAGCAACAGGAGGGGTGTTATGACTCAAGTGTTTTATTTTCGAGCACTGCACCTTTAGGAATTCTAATAGGCTTTTTGTTCGAAATCAGACAAACATTTCCCTTCAGAGTTACTTTTCCATTAAATCGAACTTCCCCTTCCAATTTAAGAGAATCTAACTCAGAGATGTCTGGAGGGACCGGGAACCTTCGCTGATACTGTATCAAATCGTCAAAGGGTTCTTTTAAATTAATCTGCGGCAGATTAGATTTATCTTTCAGATTATCTCTTTTAAAAGTCCCTCGATTAAGACTAAAAAGATTCGACTGCATCAACAGAAGATCGCTGGTTTTTTTAACTGGTAAAAACCGACTTCTTGGAACATTCATTCCTATTGAATCTGAAAAAGAATTAAATGCAGATCCGATAGCAGTTTCTAATTGTATTACACTTTTCTTTTTTACTTCCTTAAGATTTACAATCAAACCTAAGTCGAGTGACCCTTCTTTAAGCATTTTCTTCAACCGAACCAAGTTAACCCAAATATTATTAGTGTTAAAAAAGTTAAACTTTTCATTTCCACAAAACTCCACGACATGTTCAGGAGGTACATCCGCAATTTCTAATAATTTAATTTGATCTTTTTCCTGGCAAAGCACACCACCTTTTGTGTCAGCGCAAGTTTTGGCAGTTACCTCCATCAAAAAAGGAATATCTTTTTCAATAATGTAATTAAGAATTTTAAGATCAATTGTTGCTCCTAAATTGTCTGTATTTGAAATAAAAAGGTAATCACGACCTTCTTCTAAAAAACTATCGAGATAACCCTTGTCCAAAAGACATGAATATAAATCTCCGTGTCCAGGTGGATACCATGCTTCGGCATTTATTTTCTTGGGGTCAAGAAAACCAGTATTGTCAGCTAATAATCTTGGATACGAATTTTGACAAAAAGATAAAGTTCTTGTGCCTACGGCAGCGCGACCAACAATGCGTTCAGTTATGTCTTTCGTATAAAAACTATTCATAAATAAAAGAGGTATATCAGATTGGTATTTTTTATTAAGCTCTACTATTTGTTCAACCAGGATTTCAATGAATGTCTTTTTTTCTCTAACTACGATCGCCGACTTAGGGCCTCGGCAATTCATGGTGGTACCAAGTCCACCATTAAGCTTACAAACTGCTAGTCGGGCAAGAGCTAAATCTAAGGATTCTCTATCCGGGATGGGAAGGGATGTATATTCGACAATCTTTTTCTTATCGGGATTACGGAGAGACTTCCATTGACCTATTTGGGGTGGGTCCGCATGAAGCTTTTGATAAAGGTCGGCATACCCCTCAAAAACTGAATCTTTTAATTTAAAAGCCTTTAAAGCCTTTTTTAATTGAATCAAATTCATATTAGCTTCTAAGTCTTAATCAAAAAAAGTTAGGAAAAATAATCATCTACACAAAAAAAACAAAGTATACAAATCTGAGTGGATTATACAAACTTTTAGAATAAATGGGACCACATTTTATATTCCTAAAGGAATATAATTACTATGACTGTTCAATAAGCATAGTAAGTAGAAAATTACCCTAATTTTCTGCTCTATCAATTTTTATTTATCCCTTAATGAGCTCCCTCTCTATGCAGGCAACTAATTTGGGATCGAATGGATCGCAATCACTTGAAAAATGACCTGCAATTTGGCCATTTTTTCCAATCACAAATTTATGAAAATTCCACATAACTTCTCCAGTATGCGGAAATCGGCGCTCCTTTTTTAAAAAATACATTAGAGTAAAAACCTGAAATAGCTTTGCCTTGATTCCTTTTGGCC
>JAPYPM010000238.1 GCA_029937635.1 Nitrospinaceae bacterium | reverse complement strand
TACTTATGTATTCTGCTAATTGATCAGATAACTGGCAGTGTTTATAGGATGCTGCCCGAATTTCTCTGAACAAAATTTTGGTTTGTTTTTCTATGTTGAATAATTCTTGATTGAAAACACGAGGGTCTTCTCGATCCTCAAGAATCTCCAAGTTTTTCATGAATTCTTTTTCGCTAAATTCTCGAGCAACTTCCTCCCAGGCTTCATAAGTTTTTTGAATTTTTTCTCGTGAGTACTTTAATTGCCGAATAAAGATTTCAAGTCCACTAAGAAGAGCGGTTTCATTTTTTAAAGAGCTATGTTCTTTGAGAGCTATATGGCTAAGGTTTAATAGAAGGTTTGCACTGAAAATTTTTATGGCCCGGTCGCGGTTTTTTTCAGATCGCATAAGTTCGATGGCTTTTGCATAATTTTCAGTTGCTCTTAAGTATTCTGCTGATTGTTCCGCTAGTTGCCCTTGGAGAGCAGGCCACTTCGGATTTTTGGAATCAGATTCAACTCTATCACCGGCGAGAGATTCTAAAGAATGAGAAGGTGTGGAAAAACGGAAGACACTAGGGTTAAAGGTTAGGCCTGCATACAATTTTCCATGTGAATCTATAGCTGTAAGACAAGGGGCTTTGAGCGGAGTAGAGTCATCGATTTGCTCTAAAGAATCTAGAAATTGGCCAAAAGGAGAAAATACTTGAATACGATTATTATTTAAATCACTTACATAGAGGAGGTCATTTCTGCCAATGGAGACGCAAAGAGGGTATTGAAACTGTCCATCTTCTTCCCCCCGCTCACCAAATGTCAGTACTCTTCGCCAATTTTTATTGAACTTGACGATACGATGGTTACCGCTATCAGTAATAAAGTAATTTCCCAGACTATCCTTTCCTATGGATGTTGGAAACTCAAACGCTGGAGTGGAAAAAAGATTTGCTGAAGTTTCATATAAATAGGCAAGGTGTTCCTCGAGAACCGTGCCCCGTTGGCCAATCCATCCAAGAGACTTACCTTCCGAGGAAAACCATTGAATGCGATGGTTGTAGCGCTCGACCACCAAAATATTTCCGCATTCTTCGACCATAATATCGTAAGGCTCATTTAGTTCGCCTTCTCCTTCTCCGTATGAACCAAAAGTTTCTATATGATTTCCCAGTAGGTCAAACTTTTGGACTCGGTGATTCCAACTATCTGCAACGTAAATGTTGTCATGTTTGTCTACTGCGATTCCTTTGGGGTAATTTAACTGACTCCTTTCCTTGCCTTTCTCACCAAAACTTACCAACAACCGGTCATCATCATAAATTTGGATACGGTGATTAAAGTCATCGGAAAGAATCAACTGTCCCTGGGTGGTAAAAGCAAATCCAGAAGGAGGCGAGAGCTGTTCCGATGATCCATGATCTGAGCGAAATGAATTATCAAAAAAGATAGATGACATGGGCTCTATAACAGATTGTTTAGGATACACGGTAGGTTTGCGAAGGGTTGAAAAAAAGTTCAAAGAACCAGTTCAACCAAACACAGCTTGGGGGCATTTAATCACAATTAAATTTATAAAACAAATCATATTGAACAATTATTATTTGGTAGATAGAAACATAGAATTGCTTCCAATGATTTTTTTATGGAGAGGCTAAAGGAGGGTAGACGGCTATATTTATTTACTAAGAAGCTCGGTTAATTTTAAAGGGGTGGTGGTAGTCTTATTCGGGTAGAGCATGATCAGTAGTCAAGACTTGATAATTAGAGGGTCAATTTTACTATCTGGTACAGTACGGGAAGTTTGTATTTTGAAGCGGCGTATCAGCATAGGGAGAATCATTTTAAATGCATCTAATTTGCTTTTGAATAAGACAATGCCTTGTCCACGGTAGGTGAAATATTTAATGTCATTGAACTGATGCTTCAAAATAGTCCATAGGTATCGGAAATACATACGCAAAGAATAATTTCGGATTAGAACGAATATATCATTGCGTTTACAAAGATAAATATAACGGTTGCTATACAGCCCTACAGTGGCAGTACCTATGTGATAAACCTTGGCCTCGGGAAGATAAATGCATTTAAACCCTTGTAGCTGTCCGCGCATATTTATGTCTACATCTTCTGCAAAAATAAAGAAGTCTTCGTCAAAAATTCCCACTTGTTCAAAGAAGTCACGTCTATAGATTCCAGCACCAGCGCAAGCGCCAAAAACGTAATCTTCTCTATCGTATTGCCCAACGTCTTTTTCTCCCTGCCCGCGCCCACCACCTGATGACCATGCATGAAATAGATCGCCGGTGTTGTAAAACACATCGCGCTGATCAAGAAACATCATTTTTGTGGTACCCATACCACATTCTGGGTGGTTTTCCATACCCTCGTAAAGTTTAGATAGCCAACTCGACTCTACCTCGATATCGTTATTAAGAAGGCTGATGTAGGTTCCTAATGCGGCCTTGATGCCCTGATTGCATGCTACTGCAAATCCCATGTTCTCTCGGTTTTTGATTAGGCGAACCTGTGGATACTTCTCTTCAATCATTTCAAGTGATCCGTCGACTGACCCATTGTCGATGACGATCACTTCATAACTATCAAAGTCGGATCGGGCTAGAGAGTCGAGGCACATACCGATAAATTTCATTCCATTCCAGTTTGGGACAACAACGCTGATTTTCAAGGTAAGACTCTCATCAATTAATTAGTTAAAAAAATACGCTAGCATTATAGCTTTATCGGCGAATCATATAAAATTCTAAACTAACTGAGCATTTGGTACTTCGTGTTTTCGATTTCTGCGAGTAATTTTTTTGCCGCGACATGATCAGAGGTTAATAGTAAACAATTACGCAAGAACTTTTCTCTTTGTTCATCAGATGCTAGACAAGCTAGACGAAACCAAGCATTAGCTTGAATATGAAGGTAGTTTTGTTTGTTCGACGTTATCTGCTCGAATTTTTCGATAGCAGAATTTAAATGTCCTGCTCGTTCAAGGGCAGATGCTAGAGCGTAGCGCAGAAGTCCATTTTTCGAATCACTTTCCAAAAAATCGTTTATCGTTTTATGCTCATCACGATGTTGATGTTCGAGACGTGCTAATTCTGTTATGAGACGAGTCTGTACCCATTCACGATCTTTTTTTATTGATATCATTTTAGTTTCTTTATATAAGCTTTTTAATCGAGCAGTATCATTTAACTGGCTCAAGGCTTGGATTGACCATTCCCAGCAATCAATTCTTTCTGGAAACTCTGTTCGTACAGAGTCTAACAATTTAGTAGTCTCCCTATAGCGTCTCTCTTCAAGGTTGATTTTAGCAAGCAGGTAGTCAATATCAGTATTGTGTATAAACCGTTTAATTTCTTCCTTGACGAGTTTCTTAGCCTCACCAAGGCGTTTTTGTTGGATTCGTTGTAATGCTAACCAAAGCCTGTTTTTAGGAAGGTAAGGAGCCAAATCGAGGGTTTTCTCGTAACAGTAAGCCGCGTCATTGGTTTTTTTAAGTAATGCGTAACTTTCTCCCATGAAAGCCCAGCCACCTATATCTTGCGGATTTAAGCTTAGTAGTTTTCTACACTGTGACATAGCTGTGTTTATTCGTCCTGTATCGAAATCTTCACGGTTGATGTCTGGAGCATGCCGTTTTTTTTTGGTCAGTAATTACATGATCTTCATTTTATACAAAAAA
>JAPYPM010000237.1 GCA_029937635.1 Nitrospinaceae bacterium | reverse complement strand
GAGAATATTACCGTACATGATTTTTATGGTTTGCGTAATCCTTGCCAATGCAATGCTCTACAAGGGGTTAAAAAACTTGCATCTAAACTTTTCTTTTTTCGAGGCAATGTTCTATTCCGTCATTGTTGGCGCCATAGGTTTTTTTATTGCCAAACCTCTAGCGAAAAAAATACCGGATGTTCCAAGAAAAGAAATTCACAAACAGTTGGAAGCCACAGAAAATATATTCAAATATCTTCAGATCACAACCGCTTTTTATATCGCTTTCGCCCATGGATCCAATGATGTTGCAAACGCTGTAGGCCCTCTTGCCGCAGTTTTCTCAATACTAAAAACTGGAACCGTAGTAATGAAAGTAGCCATGCCAACCTGGATTCTTGGTTTGGGTGGTGGGTTTATTGTGTTCGGACTTTTGATTTGGGGGAGACGTGTGATGGAAACGATAGGGAAAAAAATTACCGAGATCACACCTTCGCGTGGTTTTTGTGCTACATTTTCCGCCGCTACAGTAGTTCTGATCTGCTCAAAAATGGGATTACCCGTTTCAACTACTCATACCCTGGTTGGTTCAGTCATCGGAGTGGGATTGGCTCGCGGTCTACCGACATTGAACCTTGGAATCGTCAAGGAAATTGTAATGTCCTGGCTGGCCACTGTTCCATTTACTGCTCTTTTAGCAGCCATCCTGTTTAAAGTAATGTTATTGACAATAGGTTGATTTTCTTTGTATTCCTAAAATTTAAAAATAAACTCTCAGCAGAAAAATTAATTATTTTGAATACAACTTATAATCCTTAAGAGTAAAATTATAGGTTAAGACTTTACTCTCCCCCTTCATGACTGTCTGATCAATATTATAAACTAACCAAAAAGACTCTAAAGATTTATACTTATATTTAGTTTTTTCTATATATTCTTGGTCATTAATTTTAAAAATAGAGACTGTTTCTGTTACAACCCATTTCCCATCTTTTTGAGTATAAAAAAATTTACCTTCCACTTTTTTAGGCTCTCGACTCTGTCTAAAAATAATCTTAGAAATTCGCATTTTTTCTGTATCGACAAATAATTTATATTCTGAAAAATTATCCTTCGTCTCTTTATTTTTTAATATAACAACAATTTCTTTTCTTTTTTTAGAGCCTATTGTTCCTTTGAATGATAGAAATTTTTCACGAAGAGTTTTAGGTATAAAGGCATCTAAATAATTATTTAAAAAACTTATATCCTCAAAATTTTCTTTATTAGTTAAATTTTCAGAGTTATCGAAAATTTTAATTTTTTTAACAAAAACTCCGTTATGCAATTCTCCTATAAATAGAAAATCGGGTTTTTTAATGGTAAATATTTTTTCAGATTGGGCGTTTTCTTGATGCCACTCCAATCTCAAAGATATTCTTTTTAGTCCTTTATTTTGTGGATAGTAATAGTTTTTATCTAGTTGGTTTAATAGTTTTTCGACTTTAGACTGAGCAGAAGACTCAGAGGGAAACAGGTTAGTCACAAAAACGACAAACATTGCCAATATTATTTTACTTCTACTTGGCCAGAACATGGAACTATTGTAAGTGCATCAAAGTAGAGAACATTTCTTTTGAAGCATTACTATCCCACTCGCGAGCTCCTGAAATAAAACCTTTCAGCTTCCCATCACTGCCAATCAAGTAGCTCGTTGGGAGACCTAAAATAAAATAATCTTTGCGAACTTGTTGATTGGGGTCTAATAATATGGGAAAGGTTAAGTTGTAATTTTTTATATATTGTTCGACCCGTTCCTTTTTATTTCTATCAATTGAAATAGCGACAACTTCAACACCTTCAGATCTAAGTTCCTCGTATATTCTTTGCATTGAGGGCAGCTCTTTTTTACATGGTTGGCACCATGTCGCCCAAAAGTTAAGTAAGACGGCTTTCCCTTTAAAGTCTTTTAAACTTATTTTTTCCCCTGTCACCGTTTCCAAGATAAAATTGGGTGCTATTTTTTCATTTTTAGGTGATACCACTCCCATTTTTGCAAAACTATCCTCATGCCCTAAAACTGAAATAGGTATAAGGGTTTGTAAAAAAAGAAATGTGAATAGGAAATATTTAATTGCGTTCATAATCTCTTAACCTATCGAGCGTTTCGCTGTAAATATGATTTAATTTTAGACAGCTCTTCTTTTGTATAAGAAATATTTTTTTCATTCATTCTCTTCGTCATAATAGTTATCAAATGGCCCCACTCTTCTTGTGTATGTCTTTTGGGGTGAGGTAGGCCATGGCAGAGTGTGCATTTTTTTTTAAGAAGACCGAGCTCAGCCGAATTTTCTTCTGGCATATTTTGATGCGATACTGAAACACATGAAGCCATTCCTAAAAGCAAGGCAAGGAATACTATTTCTATAAGAAATCGCACTAAATATGACAAAAGCATATAACTAGAAACCTAGTTGTTTTGGAGCACTGAAACCTTTATAGCGACGGCTCTTTTTTGTTGGAACCTCCAAGTAATAAGTTAAACGCAACATGAAGTCACTTTGCATTTGTGGACCATTAAGGTTTTGATATAAAGGCACCGATAGATTTAATTCTGCGACATGAAGTGGAACTGGTTGAAACTGCATTCCTACCGTGGCGTGTAAGTTAACTCCGCCATAGTTTGTCGGGTCGCACAATGGTGTCATCCAGTCTTTAGTTGAATTTAACATTGCATGACAGTCACCATTCTCTTTACCTGTTTTAGGCTCGTCACTATAATCTCCCCATGCTTTTCCGTTCAATTGAAAACTTGCAAGAGCCTTTTCATTGAACTGCCGCATAACATAGAGGTCTAATGCATATTCACTTCCTTTTTTATAACCTTGATCATTAAGCCCCCATCGTTGGGTGGTCATGAAATTAGCGCCCATCCAAAATGGATCAGCAGACTTTTGAAAAGTTAGTCCCAAAATAGGATCCCATGTTCCAGAACCTGGTTGCATTCCAAAAGGAAGTAGCTTCCCTCTCATTGTTTTTGTTGGATGATTCGTATTTTTAATAGTAATTCTACCCGTTGGGACTGCTAGACCCCCAACAACTGAAAGTTGTTTGGTAGGAGCCAAATTATCATCATGATATAAACGATACTTTCCTATTAACTTGGTATCCGTAAGCCCCTGAGAAAACATATGGTAATCACCAGCAGTTGTGGTCATTGACATCGTGTTACGGACGTAACCACCCATAACCATAGCTGCAAAATTATCAGTAAATGAATATGCACCTCCAATCATAGTCATATAGGAGTCCATTGATTTTGGAACACCTCTGAATTTACCAGCAGCTGTACTCGGGCCAAGATCACTAGTAGATTTTTCATCTGTTCCATCTCTTAAACCATCCATACTCATATACATTTCACTGATTTTAAAACGGTACTCGTGGGTCTCGGGAATGCCACCTCCCATAATATTGAGGGGCATGTTTCCTCCACAATGTGCACAGCAAAGACCGATATAAGCGGGGGCAGCAGAACTTGATAATAAAATAAATAAAACTGCGCTAAAAAAAACTTTAAAAAGTTTCATTTTAAATAGACCTTAAAATAAAAAAAGAGAATAATAATTAATTGATTATAAAAGTGGAGAGAAAGTCTAATTAAAGAACCAAAGGTTCAAAAAAATACTTCAATCACTTCAATCAAAGAAATAACTTTTTTAGGAAAATTAAATGTTTAGATCGTTCTAGGGGGGGGT
>JAPYPM010000236.1 GCA_029937635.1 Nitrospinaceae bacterium | reverse complement strand
GTTGAAGGACGAATTAGAAAAAATGATTTCTTGTGAGGTGAGGGTTGGCTATCGCGATCAATTTAGTTTTGAACCGGGAGTTATGATTTCGAACATACACCAAATTAAAGGGCTCGAATTCGATGCTGTAGCCTTAATCAATCCTTCAGAGGAGCTCTATCCAAGTAAAAATATAGAAAGCCGTAATATGATTTACGTTGGAGTCACCAGAGCTCAGGAAGATTTACTTGTGATAGGACGTGACTCTTTTTCAAAATCGCTTTCATAGAGTAGATGTTTGGTTGTTATCTTAATCCTTAGAATTTAATTTTTTAAAATATAGAGGCTATGAGTGGAGAGAAAGATTAAACTGCTTATAGAGTATGAGGGTAGCGCTTATCATGGGTGGCAGTTTCAGACCAACGGACTTTCTGTTCAAGAGGTTTTGGAAAAGTCTATTCAAAAGATCGTAAAAAAAAAGACATCGTTGCATAGCTCGGGTCGAACAGACGCGGGGGTTCATGCCGAAGGTATGGTGGCTCACTTTACTACCGTTTCAAAAATGTCTAAAGATGAGTTCATGAAAGCCCTTAATAGTATTCTCCCTCACGATATCGTTGTTAAAGAAGTTTCAGTTGTGCCTATGGGATTTGATGCTCGTCGCTCCGCCGGGAAAAAGACCTATCGTTACACAATACTCAATCGTAGTTATCCATCGGCACTTTTATATCGAAGATGCCTTTTTATTCCATTTCCTCTAGATATCTCCGCAATGAGAAGGGCTAAGAATTATTTGGTAGGCAAACATGATTTTACATCATTTCGAGCGTCAAATTGTGGCGCTAGGAGTCCTGTTCGGGAAATATTCAAAATTGAACTTATTAAAAAAAGAGAATTTATTTTTCTTTTTTTTGAAGGAGGTGGGTTTCTTAAGCATATGGTGCGAAATATTGTGGGTACCTTAGTTCAAGTTGGGCGAAGACAGATTAAGTCTTCCCACGTCAAGTTTATTCTCAAATCAAAAGATCGTCAGAAGGCCGGTCCTACAGCAGAGCCTCAAGGGTTGTGTTTAGTCAATGTTGACTACCCAAGGAGTCGTTTCCTTAAGGAAGAAGAGGAGAGAAGGACAAGAGTGGAATAGTAAACTTCATGATTTCCCCTATATTAGTCAGAATAGGTTTATCGTGAATCAAGTTTTTTCCCATTAGGGTTAAAGATTGAGTAGTCTTTATATCCACGTTTAGAGTAGAAATACTTCATAGCAGTTTTTAATACACCAACTCCATAGATCACGCTCCTTCTGAAGCTTATCGATGATGCTTCCTCAAAGTATTTCGCTGGGCAAGAAACCTCTCCTACTCTAAAACCAAAATACATTGTTTGTAAAAGCATCTCATTGTCAAAAACAAAATCATCAGAATTTTCCATCAGGGGTAGGTTTTCTAGTACTTTGGAGCTGAAAGCCCGATAACCAGTATGGTACTCAGATAGTTTTTGCTGGATAATAAAATTTTCAACTGCGGTAAGAAAGCGGTTTGCGATATATTTATAAACGGGCATTCCTCCTTTAAGAGCTTTGTTCCCTAAAATTCTCGATGCTATTACTGCATCAAAAATGTCGTAAGCTATCATAGCGGCAATTGAGGTAATGAGTTTGGGCGTATATTGGTAGTCCGGATGAAGCATGATGATGATATCGGATCCTGCTCGTAATGCTTCTTGATAACAGGTTTTTTGATTTCCTCCATAGCCTTTGTTTTTCATGTGCACAAAGGTTTTAATATTTAGTTGTCGGGCAATGTCTGTAGTACGATCCTGACTAGCGTCATCTGTGAGAATGATTTTATCAACAATATCGTGAGGAATTTCGCTATGTGTTTTTCTTAGAGTCTTTTCGGCATTATATGCCGGCATAACTACTGTAACTCGTTTTCCATTTAGCATAATCGAATTTTTGTGAAGTTTAGTAGGTAGAAGAACGATTTGAGGATCGTTAATTTGAAAGTAGCGTAAATTTTTTTAAGGTTGTAAGTTTAATCGCTTCCATACAATCAACCATTCCTAGGTTTTGAGAGCGTTAAAGAGTACCCCTACTTTTTCTAAAATTCCTAAATTGGCTATGATATGGCATTATTGTTTTTTTTCAACTTTATTTAATTTTTTTGTAAGTATGGCTAAAGTTAGGATTGATTTTTTCTTTCTTCTTGCATGAATGGTTATCATTAGTTACGATTTGAGCATTTTGCTGATGCTTTATAAGGCGTTAACTTATTAAATAATAAGTATCATTTATTAATAATTTAAAAGAGTTTTGAAATGAGTCAAAAATATACAATCGCGTTGCTTCCTGGAGACGGGATAGGACCTGAAGTAATCAAAGAGGCAGTCAAGGTTTTAGGGTCGTTAGAGAGAGGCCTTGAGCTTAAATTAACATTAAATGAGGTGCCTGTTGGCGGTGCAGCCTATGAAGTTGAGGGGCATCCTTTGCCTTCAGACACCTTAAACACAGCGCAAGAGGCCGATGCAGTTTTGCTTGGAGCTGTAGGTGGCCCGAAATGGGGGAAAATCGATTTTTCTTTGCGACCAGAGAGGGCTCTTCTTGGATTACGCTCCAATTTAAAGCTTTATGCTAATCTTCGCCCTGCAAAAATTTTTCCTGCTTTGGTTGATGCATCTTCTTTAAAGCGAGAGTTGGTTGATGGTTTAGATATTATGGTTATACGCGAACTTACAGGTGGAATTTATTTTGGAGAACCTCGCGGTGTGGAGTTATTAGCTGATGGGACTCGCAGGGGATTTAATACTCTAGTTTACACAGAAGAAGAAATCAAACGGATTGCTCGTGTTGCTTTCGATGTGGCACGTAAGAGAAACAAAAAAGTAATGTCCGTTGACAAGGCAAATGTCCTTGAAGTTACAGGGTTATGGCGCGAAGTAGTTTCCGAGATCCACGAGGAATACAAGGATGTGGTTTTAGAGCATATGTATGTTGATAACTGCGCTATGCAACTAGTTCGTGCTCCAAAACAGTTTGACGTGATAGTAACAACGAATATGTTTGGAGATATTTTGAGTGACGAAGCGTCTATGCTAACAGGTTCAATAGGAATGTTACCTTCAGCTAGTATCGGCGGAAATACGGCAATGTACGAACCGATCCATGGAAGCGCACCTGACATAGCTGGAAAGGGATTGGCAAATCCTTTGGCGACTATATTGTCAGTTGGTATGATGTTTAAATATTCGTTCGGCCTTGAGGAAGTGAATGCCAAAATAGAATCCGCGGTCGAGGCTGTTCTGGATCAGGGAGTTCGTACGCGTGATATAATGTCAAATAAAATGACAGAAGTAAGTACCCAGGAAATGGGTGATAAGGTTGTGGCTGAGCTTGAAAAATGAATTACTTTATTCCTAGAGCATGTCTTCCAAATGATTGATAAGAAAGAGAAGTATGATATCGCTGTAGTGGGTGCCACTGGTGCAGTAGGTCGTCGAATATTGGCAACCCTGGATGAAAGAAATTTTCCAGTGGGTCGCTTAAGCGCATTGGCTTCTATTCGGTCAGTTGGGCAGATGCTATCGTTTAGGGGACAGATGATTGAAGTAAAAGAACTACGGGAAAACTCTTTCTTAGGGATGGATATTGCCCTTTTTTCTGCTGGGAGTTCTGTTAGTAAACAATATGCCCCTATCGCTGTTAAATCGGGGTGCGTTGCTATCGATAATAGCAGTGCTTGGAGGAT
>JAPYPM010000235.1 GCA_029937635.1 Nitrospinaceae bacterium | reverse complement strand
TGGGATTACAGGGAGCCTCCAATATCCAATTTTCACTTCCTATGGCAAAAAGTGGAATTGCAGGGAATTCTGACTCTACAAATAACTTAGTCCTCCACTTTCCATCCCACGCATCAATTTTTTCCTGATCTAAATCTTCCACATTAGCCATAAATAACATGTCACCGGATGGTGAAAATGAAAGACCTCCGCCAGTACCTGCTATTTGCACAGGACATTCTTTTCCTTCTTCAAACTGAATCGCAGGCTGTTCCATTATTTTTAAATTCCTTATATTTCGTTAAAAATTATATTTAATTTAACAAATACGATCATAAATGTGTAATAGAAATTAGTATCGAATGAATGTAAAAGAACTTGAGAATATAAAATTATTAAGTTAACCTTGATTGTTAATTTTTGCTTAATTAATATAATGCTAAAAACTACCCTAATTGCGCATGCTAGCATGCTCATACAATCCAATAAAACAACTATTCTGACTGATCCTGTTTGGTTTGATTATCT
Organism: Nitrospinaceae bacterium; assembly: GCA_029937635.1. GTDB lineage: Bacteria > Nitrospinota > Nitrospinia > Nitrospinales > VA-1 > Nitromaritima. Next base: position 3,225 of record JAPYPM010000235.1, on the reverse strand, counting down.
CTGGGAAGAGATTAATGTGTTATGTCCAAGTATAAATCTTAATCTTAAAAAAATCCCACCTATTGATGTCCTTAATATTTCTCACCGTCACCAAGATCACTTTGATGTACGTACCCTTGCTTATTTGATACAAAACGAGTCAATTTTAACGCCAAATACTATGATACTTGCACCAAGTGATGACATTCTCATTGATGTCCTAAAGGAGCTAAATTATAAAAATATTAATATCGTAGAAGATTTTAAATCGATTACAGTAAATGATGTAACGCTTACTCCAACACCTTCTCTAAATGAAGGTGACTGCTTCCCGGAGCATGGCTTACTTATTAATGATGGCGAGGTTACAGTATGGAATCAAGTAGATACAATAGTAAGTCCTGAAATTATTTCATATATTCATAAACTATATGGCCGTTTAGATTTTTCTCACTCTCGTTTTCTTCCATTGTTGGAAGGTAATTTTAATCATCACAAAACCATGGCTATACCCTTCGATGAATACAGTTCTTTTTTGAAGGTGGCCGGAGCACTTAAACCAAAGTTTATTGTTCCTGGTTCAGCAGCATTTAGATATCGGGATGAATATGACTTTCTGAACCGGTATTCGTTTCCTATCACGCCAGAACAATTTTTATCTGACTTAGGGGAGTTTTGCCCGGATATCAAATCAAGTTTATTCAACCCAGGAGATATAGCCTATATTTCAAAAGAGGGTGTAAAAATAGATAAACAGTCATCTGAATTTGTTCGTGTGCTTGATGACGACAGCGATAAAATTATCTTTAAGCCAATAATGGAAGTAACCCCGATAATATCAACAGTCAGTGATTCAACTGCAAATACTAACAATTTGAAAGTTGTTGAGGAATTTATTGAAGGTGTATATATGGAAAAATTAAGTGTTTGTGACAAATTAAATGGATGGAAACATTGGCAAACCTTATATCAAATAGAGGTTTTTGACTCAAGTGGGGATTCTAAATCATGGGATATTGATTTTGGAAATGATGAATTAAAAGTTTGTAAAAAAAACCTAAGAAAAATTAACCTTTATGAAGGTATAGCTTCATCTGACATAATCAAATTAATTAATGGTGAAACTTCATGGGACTTTGTAGGCCTTAGTGGTAATTATAGAACGTTTAATAATATATATCGAGTTGGGCCTGGATCATTTGAATTTTATCCACCAGATAGACCTTTTCCATTACCTTTATTACAAGTTTTTCCAAGCAATAAAGAAATGGATAGAAATAAATATATGAAAGATGTTGCGCGATGGAAAGATAATGCATAGAGGCAAAAACATAAACTGCTGCTTTTAGAATTGCCATATTACAAGGGTTGGAGTATTATTTTTTTTCTTTCAAGATAAGGCGGTGTAGCTCAGCTGGTTAGAGCACACGGTTCATATCCGTGTTGTCCGGGGTTCGAGTCCCTGCACCGCCACCAACTAAATAAGGGCCTTCAGCAATTAACTGTGGGCCCTTTTTTTATTAAATTCTTAGATATGTCTTGGAATAATTTATTTTCTATAGATATTTTAAAAAATTTATAAGAATTTAAGAATTTTTTCCCATACATCGTCAACGGATATAGCTTCAAGATGATATGGTTCTACTTTAACTTCTGTGTTATTAAAGTTTCTGTAAATTGAAGTTGTGACTATATTGGATTTATTAAAAAAATTTCCAAGCAAGACACAACTTAAAGTGTTATCTATATTAAGTGGTCCGCAGTAATCAGGTCCATTCATCGGATCTATCGCGCCATGTGCACCGGTTGATTTTATAAAGCCAATCGTTGGCCATAATGAAATTGTTGGAACCTTCAGAGCTAGCCCTATATGCATAGGTCCTGAATCAGGAGTTATGATAATTTTTGCTTTGTTAATGAGGGCGCAATTCTCTCCAAGAGTTCTTTGCCTAGTAAAAACAATTCTTTCTTGCTTTATCTGGTTATTTATTGAGTTTATTCGCTGAATATCATCGGGGCCACCACCAAACACAATAGATAAAGATGTATTTTGTAATATTATTTTCGCCAGAGCTATAAATTGCTCAATCGGCCATTGTTTATGAGGAAGTGATCCACCAACATTAAGATAAATAAATTCCTTAGGTTTAATATTATTATTTTTTAAATATGACAGAGCATTTTGATGGTTTTTTTGATCAATAAAAATATCCATGCTTGTACCATTTAGTGGTACTTGAATTTTTTTAAGCATCTCTATTCGACGTAGTATGCCATGTATTGGTATGTCTATGTGGATGACTTGATCTTCTGAAATCCCTGGAATAGCATTGGGATATTGGTGAGACCATATGGAGGTAAACCTTAATAGAGGAAGTATTCGTCTTATATCTTTGTTTGCATGGAAAATAAAAACGTGATCATAATGAAACTTCAAAAGACTTGGCAATATGATTAACTGACGATACCATTGCGGGTAATAAAAAAATAAGTGCGATATGTATTTATTTCTATTGAAGAGAGATTGCCATTGGGGTTGAATTAATAGATCAATTTGGGAATGCGATATTTTATTTTTTATTGCGCGGATTGCCGGGGTACTCCATAAAGTATCTCCCATTCCAGTGGTACTGATTATTAAAAATTTTTTCAATGAAAAACAACCTCTATCGATCTTTGGATTATATTAAATAAGTATTTCTGTATATCATAATTAATTATATTATTTTGGAATTATATTTTATTGTATTAACTTTATTGCTAAAAAGTATTAGGGGTTACTTGTTCCAATTTAATCAGTAACACCTCATTTAATCATAAATATAAATAAGCAAGTTATGAATGGAAAACGAGTTATTTATTTTGACTGCTTCTCTGGCATAAGCGGGGATATGATTTTGGGTGCCCTTGTGAACTTGGGGGTCGATATAAAAAAAATACAAAATCACATCAAGTCCTTAAATCTAGGTGGGTGTAAACTTAATTTTCGACAAGTTAAACGAAACGGGTTCATTGGCACCAAGGTTAATGTGGTTTTGAACCATACCACTCAAAATTCCCACCACGCACGATCTTTCAATGATATTAAAAGGCTGATTGAAAAATCAGATTTGCCAAAAATTGTACAATTTAATTCTATCGCAATTTTTCGACGTATTGGAAAAGTTGAAGCGAAAGTACATGGAACTACAATCAATAAGGTTCACTTTCATGAAGTAGGGGCGATCGATTCAATTATTGATATTG
>JAPYPM010000234.1 GCA_029937635.1 Nitrospinaceae bacterium | reverse complement strand
CCTCTCCTGCTAACAAATGTAGATATTGCGTTCAACGACAATTCAGAACCAGATTCTAAAACTGGATTATGCTGCATTGAAATTAAAGCAACTGTTAAAGTAACTGGACAAACTGGCGTGGAAATGGAAGCTTTAACAGCAGTTTCAATAGCGGCTCTAACAATCTATGATATGTGTAAAGCTGTAGACAGAGAAATGTTTTTTAAAAACATTGGTCTAATAGAAAAATCTGGAGGCAAGTCAGGGATTTATATAAAAAAACATGTCGGAGTTTGATGATTTTAAAATCCAATTACTCGTTTAAGAAAAATTTATGATTAAAGTAAAATACTTTGCAAGTCTCCGGTCGATAGCAGGAAAAGAAGAAGATCAATTTGATATGGGAAGTGAAACAACTCTTAAAAACTTATCTTATGAAATATCAAAAACAGCACCTAAAATTGGTGAAATGATTTTAGGTAAGAAAATTATGGTTTCAGTTAATTTAGATGTAGCTTCACTAGAAGCTATAATTAAAGATGGTGATGAAGTTGCACTACTTCCCCCATTTTCAGGTGGTAGTTGAAAGGACAATTAAACATGAGCACTGCATTGGAATCGAATATCAGAATTCAGCAAGAAAATTTTGTTGTAACCGACGAAATTGAAGCCATCAAAAAGGTATCCCGCAATATTGGTGGGATTACTACTTTTTTAGGAACTGGGAGAGAATTGTCAAAAGGAGAAAGTATTTCCAAGCTAAACTTTGAGCATTACCCCAAAATGGCTGAAAAAAAACTTGATGAGATTCGAATACAAGCTATTAAAGACTATGGAATTATCGAAATGATAATTATTCATCGGATAGGAGAAATTGATATCGGTGAAAACATAGTTCTAATTGTTGCTGCTGGTGAACATAGAAAAGAAACTTTCAAAGCATGTGAATGGGCAATAACAGAACTTAAACGCACAACACCAATCTGGAAAAGAGAGACCACATCGACAGGTGAGGTTTGGGTTCAAGATACTCCATAAATTCCTCACTCTAGAAAGCCCTTCTAAACCTAACCACAAAATATGGCTGCGTCCCTAGGTAGCAATCCCCTTATTCTCACCATAAATCAGCGTCTTGCAAGGCATCTACTTTTCCAATACAGTAAACAACAAAAAAGCTCTGGCAAAGAAGTCTGGAAAACTCCTCAAATTATTGAAATTAATTCATGGTTTAAATCCAAATGGCTCCAATTAAAGACTGACCATTTCCTACTATCAGAAATTCAATCTATAAAAATCTGGGAATCTATAATTAAAGGTTATCCAGTAAATGGGAAAGCAACAGTTCGCAAGAAGATAATTAGTCAATTGTCCCTTTTAAATCTACGAGCTGCAGCTAAAAAAGCATCTGACGCCTACAAACTTATAACTGAATACAGAATATCTATTCCCTCCGACCCACTCTTACTTAGCACAGAAAACAATCTATTTTTAATATGGATGGAACAATACAAAAAAATTCTTATCAAAAAGAAAGCTATTGACCCAGTAGTTTTAATCGACCTTGTCAAAGAGGGGATGGAAAATAAGAATGTTCATATTCCTGACTTTGTTCAGCTTTGTGGGTTTGAAGAAACAACTCCACAACTTCAAATGTGGTTAGATTTTTTAAGGTCCCAACAAAAGGAAGTTACCCTAAAGAATAATCTTAATAAAAATCATTTACGCCTAAACAAAGATATTCTGAAAAATAAAAATATAGAAATTCATTCATTTACTGACTTAAAAGATGAATGTCGGAATTGCGCCAACTGGGTCCGATCCATATACACCAAAGATCAAACCATTGGCATTATTGTTCCCGAACTTGAAAAATACAGACGATCTTTATACAAAGAACTATCTTCAAACCTAATACCAGAATCAATTTTTCCTGGAAAAACTATTGAAGCTCCATTTGACATATCACTCGGTACACCACTTTCTGACGAGGGAATGATTCAAATTGTCTTAGAACTTCTTTCTACAGAAAAAGAATTACCTCTAAATAAAATATTACACATAATAAATAGCCCTCATATAAAATCTGGAAAAAATAATTACAGTGACCGAAAAGATCTAGAGATAAAACTTCAAAAAGAAGGTTTTCTCAATATCAATATTGAGCGAATTGAAAATTTTTATGGGCCTGAGTCATCATCTGAAATAAAAAAATTATTACAGGTAATAATTAAGTTTATCAACATAACCGACACTAAGTTACCCAGTTTATGGGCAAAGTATTTTTCTAAAATCCTTAAAGATTTAGGCTGGATGATTGATCCAAGTAAAAATTTATCTAGCAAGGAGATACAGTGCTTCATGGTATGGAATGAATGTTTAGATGAACTTGCGTCACTTGATATAGTTACTGAAGAAATATCTCGTCATTCAATAGTAAAAGAATTAAAAGAAATTACCAAAAAAAAACTTTTTCAAATAAAAACTAAAGAACAACCCATTCAAGTGCTTGGCTTACTTGAGTCAATAGGAATATCATTTGACCATATTTGGATAATGGGTTGCCACTCTGACTGTATACCTGCTAAACCAAATCCAAACCCATTCATTCCAATAAATATTCAAAAACAACTACAGCTACCTCACTCAAACTCTAAGCGTGAATTACAATTTTCTGAACAAACTCTATACCGACTTGTAGACTCCTCCCAAAATATAATTTTTAGTTATCCAGAGTGGGAGAATAATAACAATAAACAAATAACTTCATTATTAAGTACAATTTCTAACACTAAAAAGGAATTCGCTTACAAAAAATCCTACAGAGTTAGGGATCGTATCAAACCCTTAAATCAAATTGAAGTATGGGAGGATATATCTAAAGTTCTACCTTCACCTAGTGAACTTGAAAACCTAACAAGGAATGGACTAAAGAATGGTTATAAGGTATTACAAAACCAAGCTGCCTGCTCCTTTAAATCCTTCGCTGCCCACCGCTTACACGCAAATGACTATAAAATTTCTACTATTGATTATGATTCTCGTGATAGAGGTATTTTGATTCACAAAGCACTTCAACTATTTTGGGGAAAGCATAAAACTCGGTCTGTGCTTAAAAATTTAATAACTTCAAATATGCTGAAAGGTGAACTTGAAACGAAAGTAAAAGAAGCAATCCGAGGAGTTAGCATGCAAGTCATAAGTCAGTATCATTTTATGACTATGGAACAAGACCGAACCGTTGATTTACTATTAGATTGGATGGATCAAGAAATACTTAGGCCTGATTTTGAAGTAAAGCATATAGAAAAAAATGAACTTATTATTATAGGAAATCTAAGGCTTAACCTGAGAATTGACCGAATCGATAGCACCTCTGAAGGGGAACAAATACTTATTGATTATAAAACAGGGTCAACAAATACCAATACATGGTTCATGAAACGAATCCAAGACCCACAATTGCCTTTATACACCATAAAGTCTTCTCCAACTGCAATTGCATTTGCTCATATTTCAAAAGGAAACCTTAAATGGAAATCTATTTGGAATCCCATAATCCCTAACCCTTTTCCAAATAAGTCAAAAGTAAAAATTCCTTTAAATATTGAAGAGGAAATTGGATGGCCCAATTGGAGTAGTTTATTAAAGTTCTGGGAAATTAAATTAAAAGAATTAGCGGATAATTATATGGATGGACAAATAATTACAAACCCAATTAATCATGAAGAGACATGTCGAAACTGTAACTACGCAATGCTCTGTAGAATTGGAGAAAATGCATCTGATGTAAATAT
>JAPYPM010000233.1 GCA_029937635.1 Nitrospinaceae bacterium | reverse complement strand
CTGATTTATGATGAATTTCGTTTATTTATAATCGAATTAGCCGATAAGAAATAAAAAAATGCCCTTATTACTATTATAAACTTATGGTCAAAGTCAGCCTTTTTTTCTTCCTAATTCTCCTGGGTTTCTTCGGATCGTGGAGCCCATTAATTCCATTCCCTGCATACAAAATTATTGTCCTGACTGCGGGATCCGCACTCCTATTTTACTTAGTCAGCTTGGTCAAGTCGGAGCAAGCGGGTCAAAAATTGATCAGGCTCACCACATTATCCACCCTGTTTCTGTTGTTTTTATTCTGGTCGGCACTGGGTTACCTGTATTCTGCTGATCCAGAAAAGAGTTTATTACTGACCGTTCAATCCTTGTGTGCGATTCTCGTTTACCTCGGACTTACCCTTTATATCCAAAAAGAGAGTCAGACAGAAGCTATTTTGCAGACTTTGCTAAGTTTTGGAGGAGCGATCGCTTTCATAGGGATTATTCAGCAATTCCCATTATCGTTCCTTGATAATCCGATTTTTAATGGCAATAATGCAACCTCCCTTTTCGTACATAAAAATGTTTTTGCTGGATACCTTGTATTGTTAATTCCTTTATCCTGTCTAATTTACTTATCCAATTATTCTAAATTGTGGAAAGGAATTGCAGGAATTTCCTTTGTCTTATATTTAACAGCTTTAATGTTTTCAGGATCGCGAGGAGGACAACTCGTTGGAATATTAGAGTTACTGGCAATCATGGGATATCTGATTTTTAACACAGCGCGCAAAGAAGTAATGAGTCTGGTTACAGGGGTAGCAGTATCAGTAGCCTTATATTTGATGATTGACCTGATCGTGAAAGGCCTGGGAGTTCAGCCTAGTCGAACATCTCTCCTTGGTCTGATGGAATTAGCTAAAATAGACACAGCGGACGCAGGATTAGCACAAAGCCTCAATAGAGTTCTTTTTTGGCAGGGAGCCTGGGAAATTTTCAAAGACCATTGGCTTATTGGAAGTGGGCCTCTTTCCTTTGCAATGTTGTTCCCAAAATATTATCTTACTTTCACACCCATAATAAATGGTCATTATCTGACCAGTGGTGCCCCACCTCACGCTCATAATTTATTCTTGCAAACAGCTTCAGACTCTGGACTGATAGGTATTGGGTTGCTGTTGGCGTTTTTGGTCATATTTTACTTTCAAGTTTACCAACTGTTTTCACATTCCAGCTTAAAAATACGGTCGACTTTATTTTTTCTTACCCTAGCCGTAACCTCTTTTTTATTTCATCAGATGGTCGAATATAATTGGCCTGGGTCAATGTTTATTTTTAACTTTACGATTTTTATTTTTTTAATTGATTTTATAAAACGAAAACATTTTTCACTTAAAAAAGTTAGTCCTCCAGGCAAAATATTTTATGTTGTGCCTGCCGCAGGGATATTTATTTTTTTTCTTACCGTGGCTTCATCAATTCAGTATTACAAATATCACAGTGCCGTCGAGAGTTTTTCTAAAAGCAGAAGTATGCACGAACTTGTGTCGCTAACCGCACAAGCAAAAAAAATCTGTCCAAGATGCTATAAACCTTATCTGTGGCTGGCGGATGATTTACTCTTACGTTACAAAATCAATCCCGACAAAAACTTTATAAGGCTTGCGAAAAATGAACTGTTAAAAGGACGTAAACTGAATCCATATAATCCGCACTTCAATGTTTATCTTAGCCAGATACTTACCATTCAGGGAGATTATAAACAGGCTCTCAGATCATTAAAGGATGCATTGAAGTTTAACAAAACTCATAAATTTAATATTGCTAAACTGGGATTAAGCGTGACTCAACTTAGAAGCATGGATCAAGCAGAATCCCACAGACGATAGAGATTTTAATTTTCGAATCATATCGTGGTAAAAATTCTAATATGTGAATTACTAAACATAAATTTATCTCATCACACAATTATTATATTCATTGCAAACACATCATCAGCACCTGATTTTGTGCAATCTCCGCAACCTGTTCAGTGAATTTATCTTCCGTTCTTTCTGGATTTTTTGAAGATAGCTCACTTCATATAAGGAATTGCCTTAACCTAAAAGACTTGACATCGAGATACGTTTACAAAGTGGCTGTCTAGAGCTTATTTAATTTGTTTGGTCAGAATTTTAAGGCGAATCAATTTCCAAAAAAGACCTTGAAGCCGCCAGTCCATTGTAAAAGACAAATCACCTTCATTAAAGCTCAACTTAAAACTGTCAGGTTCGGTAAAAAATGCATATTTAATTCGCTTAAATAAATCTGGAAAGTTTGGACCCTCAGGTTCGAATGCTTTTTTCTTAGGAATAGGTGGGTTAATTTTTTCAGGTGAAATCGTGTTGTTTAATATCTGACGAATCTGTTCAACAAAGTCGTCAGGTTTATTAAATAAATAGATCAACCCTTCTGGAGTAGCAATTTTATCACTGACTTGTTTAGAAAGCGTCAGCGAATCAAAGTTCATTTGTGTATTTTTTTTATTAAGACTTTCTTTAAGCTTAACTTCTACCAGATTGTCTAGATCTAATCGGAGATTTTTTTTAAACAAGGACCAATCGACACGGTCCTCCACTCCTTCTACATGGCCTGTTTGGAGTGAGACATATAAACTAAATACTGCAATATAAGGCCACAGGAGGTAAACGCACAACAACGAAAATATAGAAATACGAATATTACGCAATGATCTATGCTCCGAAAACGTCTCAGCTCAAGTTTAATTCAGTCATCCTTAAATTAAGGATATTTTTTTCTTTCTTCAACTGGATAGATTAGTTTTAATGGCCCAGACAAAAAAGGGCTTCTAGATCAGCTGAATTAAAAGTGCTTCTACCAAGCGTGATTTTTGATTAGCAACAAAGATTAACCTTATTTTCTTCCTCTCAGTCAAACATAAAAAAGTATCTTTAACTGGTTTGGGGCAGGCTCTGCATCAACCCATATTTACATCCTTCACTAAACAGTTTAGCCAGTGGTTCCATATTTTATTTATATGCAACCATCATCGATGGCGTCTTGACGCCTTAGCGATGTTGTAAGCAAACTCCCCTTATTCAGGCAAAATTAAATATTGCCCCTAAAATACCGCCAAATATTCCACCCCAAACAACTAGCCATCCTAAATGAACTTTGATGATTTTTTTAACTATTTCCTTAACCAATTGCGGTGTTAATTCATTTAACCGGTTATTAATAATCGTTTCTATTTTAGACACAATATCCTGACCTATTTTCTGAGAATCCAACCCCTGCTTCAAGACATCTTTAAAACGCTCAGACTCTACCATTCCCCGCAATGTAGTTTTTATTTTTTCTATAAAGGGTTCTCTTAAAGGAATAAGTGCCTGCTCTCCACCCACCATTTGTAACATTGCTCCAAAAGAAGACTCCATTATTGAAGTCACTAGCCCCTTATAAATTTGATCATAATCAATAGCGTTCAATAGTGGATCTATATTAAAAACATGGCTACCCTGCTGTTCCTCGGCTTCAATAAATTGCTCAACATTTTCCTGAGTAAAAAACTGCGTCATCATTAAGTCTTTAATTGCTAACTTAAATTCATCAAAACGATTAGGGATTACTCCAGAGCCATATAAAAATGGCACTTTCTCAAACAACATGTGAATCGCCAACCAGTTAGTGACTGCACCTGAGAGAGCAAAAAAACCAATAGATTTCATCAAATCTGGTTCTAAAGGACATAAATAACCGGCAACAATAATTAAAATAGCAATTAAATTAGTTAAAAGACTCTTATTGAGAATGTGCTTCATTGT
>JAPYPM010000232.1 GCA_029937635.1 Nitrospinaceae bacterium | reverse complement strand
AAAAATTCCTTTCTCTGACGGATGGAATGCGGATCTTTCCCTTGGCCAAATAGGAATGGACGAACGGGATGCAAACCGAGGAGATTTTGAGAACGTCCAGCAGGATACTTTGAGCTTTCCGACAGGGGTTTTTTATGACGTGGAAAATGACAAAGTTTTTGTTGTGGATCAAGGAAACAATAGAGTTCTCATTTGGAATCGCCTTCCACGTGATACCGGGCAACCGGCAGATGTGGTGATAGGACAAAAAGATTTTGTTTCACGGAGTCCAAATATGGGAAAAGGAGAAGAAAGAGCAAGCAATGAGTCTATGTATTTCCCAAGAGATATTGTCGTAGGGAAGATGGGGATGTTTGTTTCTGATAGCGGAAATAATAGAGTCTTATACTGGAAAGAGATTCCGACAGAAAATGGACAACCGGCTGATATGGTATTTGGTCAAACTAATTTCTATGATAATAGGCACAACCGTAATGGTCAGGCGAATGCTTCGACGTTAAACGATCCTTATGGAATGTGGCTGGAAGAAGAAGAAAATCCAGATTGGATTCCTCCCGAAGAAAACACTCTGGAAAAGACTCAAGAAGAAGATACTTTGGATGGATCTTCTGTTGAGGAAGATACTGGAGATGCCACTGAGGAGGATAAATTAAAGGAAGAAGTGCCAGAGTATTTATTCAAACTGTTCATTGCTGATCGTGGTAACTCCAGGGTTGTTGTATGGAATGAGTTACCTATTATTTTGACAGAAAAAGATGAGGATGATCAAGATTATATCGAGATAGAAGACGACAATCTTCTTATTGGAGATGATGATGATGACTACCTTGACGAGGAAGATGAGGATGGTTCTCCAGAAGAACTCCCCTCCGTCTAAAGTCCATCTAAGTCAAACCTAAATCAACCGACATTTACTTTTGTTTGAAAGTCACAGTAGGCCCGGTTGATCGGTTTCTTTTCTCTCTAAAACAGAGAGGAGTGACTATTTTTAGTGAAGCTTATCAAGCCCTAACCGCAGTAGGGGGGGATCCCTTCTTTTACTAACTTCCCCAGGTTTTCATTTTTAAGGTTTTCTTGATTTTTGGAAATACCTATAGCCATTACTTTGCTTGACTCTTCAAACTTCTCCATGATTTCCTTGGGTGAATCAGTTAGCAGATTGCCGAATTTAGGTTGGCACTTAAGGTTTCCTACGTCACAACATGGGGTCATTTCCCCAGTTTGTAGAATTGTCATGATATCAATAGATCCCCTTGCCGCCGGGCAGTGGATAATATAAGGATTTTGAGGAAAAGGAATTGATGTCATAGATCGCTTTCCTTCTGTGTCAACCCGAAATGCTGGAAGCAAGCTAAGCCCCAATGTAAAATTCCCCCCGTGAGCAAAGGCCTCTGTGCCTCCCATATGACTTTCGTAAATTTTATCGTCGCACTCAGCCTGATTTTTAACCAACCAAGAAACCTTTTCATTATATTCGTGGAGAAGTTTTACTACGTGTTTAAAATCTTGTTCTTCCGTACTAAAAAATTCCTTCAGAAGTTGGATTTGTTCTTGAAGGTGAATCAGATTCTCAAAAATAAGATTGATGATCATTCGGTTTTGTAAAGTTATCAATTCCTTCAGAAGTGGTTTTTGAAATTTTTCCCAGGCGGTGGGATACAAGGTGATGTCTACTCGGCCCCCTCCTTTTACGATTTCAATTAACCGCAACCAGCGCTTTGAGGACTTTGAGTTTATCTCTAAGTTTGTGTGAACACATACGGAAGGCGATGCAGATTGAAAAATCTTTGTAATTTCGACAATATGTGGGTTTTGTGTAGCCTCGCCTCCAGTCAGGTTAATCTCTTGTTGTGCGAGAGAGTTCAACGTGTCTACCTGTTTAATTTTTGATGCCATGAGGCGGGCTTGATCCGGGGTCATGTGCCAGTCTGACTTTGGGATGTCAGCTAATGGTTCATAGACATGACAGTCTATGCACTCATCCCTGTTGTAACGGTTACAACTGGCTTCTACAAAAATGCTAAGCATCGGATAGGATAAAAATTAAAAGATAAGTTTCCCAGTCTGAGATTGATACTAACAGTATACCTTTTATGAAAAAATTGGAGGTAGATTATCTTACTATTGTTAAAATTTCTAATAGTAATGATTATAAATAGGATCAATATGTTCCTCAGCACAAATTCATAATAATAAATGAAATAGGTTCAGTAGGTCCTTGGAAAAGGGGAATATACCGTTGGTCATGGTACCCTAATAGTGCAAGGTCAGAGGAAACTTGCCTTACTTCTTTCTCGGTTACATAGGCGACAGTATCCGGTACACCATCGATGTTCAACTGGTCAACGAGTTCTTTTATTTGTTGTTGTTGACTACTCGGAGTTCCTTCCATCGAGGTATATTTCATTCTGGATTGGTAATCACTTTTATATACTTTATTTAGCGCATTTAATGTCTCAAGCATAAGAATATCTCTATCCCAAGAAGACATATTTGGTGCATCACGATGAGTTTGGATTAGTTCCATTAAGCTTATAACCCTGTCCTGTAAATGTCTCCCTACATAGCTGTGTTGGTATTCCTTTTCAACCGACGAGAAACCTTCCGCAACCGCCCACTGGCTCAATAGTTCAAAGTTTACCATGAAGGTATATTGCCCTCCGTAAAGGTTGAAGTAGGGGCGCTCTAAAAAGTTAAGTTCTTGCATGGAATACATGCCGTAATCCATACTCGTATATCCAAGCCCACCTTCCCGAAGAAGATGGCGTGCGCGTTTAATGGTTGTAAAAGCCCCTATGTTAATAGGAATGGGAATTTCATCGGCTAAAAGATTAATGTGCTTTTGCAGTATCTCTGCTTGAGGCCAGTCATCGATGATAGTCCTTTGATAGGTCCTTTTCCAGGTTATAAGCTGTAAAAAATCGGGGTAATTTTTTAATGAGTTAAGATTTTTTTCATTAAATGATTTGATGAAGGTGTCGCTATCAATTCCTGTTGTGGCAGGGTCAATTAAAGGTTGGATGTATTCTTCGTAAAGGGAGTCTTCTTTTTTTAGCAAGACTTTAGTTGAAAGGTCATCCCAAATTTCGTTGGAAATAATTTTGTCGATTGTTTGTCCACGGAAGCAATCCGTATGGTTCGCGTCAATCTGTACCTTAAAGAATTTTCCAGGGTGATTTTTTAAGCGTGTATTTTCGCTCGCTCCATTAAGAATTTCCATAGAGAAGTCGCACAGGATATAACGCGTTTTAGGGTAAATTTCCCCTTCTGTATCAATTGACTGCAGGTGGCTCAGAAAACAACCCGCAAGATTCCCATTACCTACTCCCCATTCCATGACAAAACGAGGTTGGACACTATTGGCTTGCTTTAGGGCTTGCTCGAAGTAGTTTTCGGCTAAGGCGTGCGCTAATCGATGATCTTTACTTACATAAGTCTGAAAATAGTCATGGATACCCGAGCCTTGAATCCCGTAAAATATTTCATTGACATGGGTTTGCCATTCATCAGCAGGTTTGAAATCGCCGAGAGGGAGAAGGTGGGCTTCAGAACTCATAAGGTCTGTTCTTCACCTAAATAAAGGGTCAGGATTTAAGTTCTTCCATTCCTGGGCTAGCTGTGTCCATACTCTCACCTGAAGCAAGTTGGCTGGTCTGTGAAACGCCACCAGGAATATTGGTTTCGTTGTCCGTTTGTGATCCCTCGTTCATTAGGCTTTCATAATTTCTAAAAGCTTCTTGCGCATCCTCTATTCGGCCAACCTCTTTGTAGCAGCTGTAGAGATTCATCCAGGCGAGGGAATCACTTTTAT
>JAPYPM010000231.1 GCA_029937635.1 Nitrospinaceae bacterium | reverse complement strand
GACATTAAACCTAGAGCAAAAAATAGAAAAACCATACTATACCTAGCTAAATTTCTTTTCTGGACATAGTGAATATAAGTCCACATCGTCAAGAACCAGAAAAAAGTGCTCAAGAGATTTTTACGTTCTGCTGCCCATGCGACAGACTCAATGTTAATGGGATGAAAAGCAAAGAAAGAGGCAACAACGCAGCTTTTCCAAATTGCTCCCGTCATTCGTGCAAATACTAAGAAGAGAAGTAGTGAATTCGCTATATGAAATACAAGGTTGGTTAGGTGATGACCTTTAGGATTTAACCCAAAAAGACGAATGTCAAGCGTGTGGGATAACCAGGTAATAGGATGCCAATTGGCTGAATGTGATTTGGTAAACGCCCAGATAAAATTTTCTTTAGAAAAGCCCTTTATATGTTTATTTTCCGTTATATAACGACCATCGTCATAATTCACGAACTCGTGGTATTGAATTTTCCAATAGACAGCTACGATCAATACACTTAGTAAAATGCAGATAATTTTTTTCATACTTTACTGGAATATTCTTCAGTAATAAATTTATGTTATATCAGTTGGTAGAGGCGGAGGTGTAGATTATAGAATTTTTGTCTCACAAAAAAGGATAAAAGATAAAATAGGATAAGGTGTTTTACCTTAGGAGCTGGATGTCAACAGCTATCTGGTCTGCAAAAGGGCGATAGCGTAAGCGGCAATTCCTTCTTCGCGCCCTTCGAATCCAAGTTGCTCGGTAGTCGTCGCTTTAATATTAATTTGAGTGCGATCAATTTTAAGGGTTTCAGAAATATTTGTAGTCATCGACTCAATATGCGGGGCAATTTTTGGTTGTTGTGCAACGATAGTGGTATCAATATTGGAGATTTGGAAACCGCGATCGGTAACCAGTTTACCGGACTTTTCCAGTAATACTAAACTAGAGACGTCTTTCCATTTATTATCTGTATCGGGAAAATATTTTCCAAGGTCACCCGCGCCGCAAGCACCGAGGAGTGAATCACATATCGCGTGGCATAGGACATCAGCATCGGAATGACCATCGAGTCCAAGATCGTGTGGGATATCTACGCCTCCAAGAATGAGCTTACGCCCTTGGATTAAGCGATGAACATCATATCCATTTCCTACTCTATACATAGCTGAATGAAGTTTTGGAGATTAATGCGTTGTTACGGTGATCAATTGCTTTACTTCTTGGCGAGCCCATTGATCCGCGGACTTCACATCTTCAAGTGAGTCTATGCTATGGGGCGTATGATTATTCATCGCCATATGTATTGTTTCAGCAATATTTTTGAAGGGAATCTCATTATCAAGAAAAGCTTGCACAGCAACTTCGTTTGCCGCATTGAGAACTGCTGGCATGCTTTGGCCTATCTCAAGCGAATCCTGCGCCATTTTAATACAGGGGAACTTTTCATAATCTGGTTCTTCAAAGGTTAGCTGCTTTATTGATGAAAGATTTAAGGTTGGTAATGATGAGCATTCTATTCGGTCGGGGAAAGTTAAGGCATATGCAATAGGGACACGCATATCAGGTATTCCCAACTGAGCTATAACGGAAGTATCAACAAATTCTATCATCGAATGGACGATGCTTTGTGGGTGTACAATGATTTCGACAGGAGTGTTAAGCCCGAACAACCATTTCGCTTCAATATACTCTAGCCCTTTGTTCATCATCGTTGCTGAATCGATCGTAATTTTTGCCCCCATTGTCCAGTTGGGGTGATTGAGAGCTTCCTTGATGGTAACATTTGCCATTTGCTCTTTGGTAAAAGTACGGAATGGTCCACCGGAACCAGTAAGAATAATTTTTTTAATACGTTCCTTTTTTTCTCCGTTTAGCGCCTGAAGAATGGCGCTGTGTTCACTATCAATCGGGATAAGGTTAATCTTATTTTTTGCCTCACGGAGTATCAGTTCTCCGGCAATCACCAGAGTTTCCTTATTGGCAAGTGCTAAATCCTTACTTGATTGAATAGCGGCTAGAGAAGGTACTAATCCGGCACTACCTACGATGGCAGAGACTACCATCGATGAATCGGGATGGGTTGCAACTTTAATGGAACCTTCTTCACCGCAAAGAATTTCCACATCCAGTCCTTGAAGTAATTCTTTAAGTTCGTCAACCTTGGAAAGATTGTAAACTGAAACGAGAGAGGGTTTAAATTCTTTAATCTGCTCGGCAAAAAGGACAACATTATTTCCGGCCACCATACCCGCAACTGAAAAACGATCACGATTTTGTCTTACAACGTCGAGGGTGTTGACACCAATAGATCCTGTGGACCCTAAAATAGAAATAGTTTTCATAAGCGGACACCAAATAATGCTGCTATAGCTTGAATCCTATAAAGAAATCGAATTAAAGCATAAGCTTGAAATAACAATAAAAAGCAGGCCCAGCAAATAATAAACTATCAATACGGTCTAAAATTCCACCATGGCCTGGAAGAACATTCCCAGAGTTTTTAATACCTGCTTGACGCTTTAATAAAGATTCTGCAAGATCACCAAATTGTCCAATGATACCGCAAATAAGAGCAACAAGTAAACAATGTAACATGGCTATATGATCCAAAAACCAGTATCCGGTAATGGCACCAGCTGCTAAACTGCCTGCGAGGCCGGCGATAGAACCTTCGATGGTTTTATTTGGACTTATAACAGGTGCTAAAGGTTTTTTGCCAAAATTTTTCCCCCAGTAGTACGCCACAATATCCCCTAACCATACAATGAAAAATAGAAAAATAATTAGGCGACCACCATCTTCAAGGTTTCGGATGAGAAGGTAGTACCCACCAAGACCCGCAACATAAAGAACACCAAAAAGGGTAAACGAAATTTGATCTATAGCGACCTTAACGTTATCTTCTTGAAAAAACCATGTTACAAACAGAGTGACGCTTGCAACAAGTCCCCATTCCATCATAAAACTTCCATTGAAATAAAAATTAAGTAGGAGCAAAAAACTCAAAATGATTCCAGAGGTGGGAAATCCACTAATGCCTATCTGGTCAATGATAGTAAAATATTCACTTATTCCCATCAGGATGACAGATGCCACAAATAGCAGAAATAGTATAGGTGGACCGTAATATACAATTCCCAAAACAATGGGAACAGCAACAATACCTGTTAGAATTCGTTTCACTGGTTATTCCCTAACTTTTACTTTGGTCATATGTAGATAAAATTAGATTTTAAGAAAAAATAATCACGATTTTATAACCTGATCTTGGGTCATGCCAAACCTTCGTTCTCGTTTTTGAAAATCGATGATAGCATGAAGCAAATCGTCTTCCTTAAACTCGGGCCACAGTATCTTAGTGAAATGCAGTTCGGTGTAAGCTATTTGGTATAAAAGAAAATTACTGATTCGCATTTCACCGCTGGTTCTTATTAACAAATCTGGGTCAGGAACAGAGTTTATTTGTAGAAATTTTTCGAAAAGGGAACAATCAATTTCTTCTACGCTCAATTCACCGATATGGACCTTGCGTGCTATTTTCTGGACTGATTTTAAAATTTCCTGACGACCCCCATAACTTAGCGCTAGAGTGAGTGTCATTCCATCACAATTCTTTGTGTAATCCTTTGTATTTGCGATAAGTTTCTGAATACCAAGTGGAAGTTCCT
Source organism: Nitrospinaceae bacterium (assembly GCA_029937635.1). GTDB lineage: Bacteria > Nitrospinota > Nitrospinia > Nitrospinales > VA-1 > Nitromaritima. The sequence goes on along the minus strand of JAPYPM010000231.1, from coordinate 204 downwards.
CAAGTTGACCTATAGTATGAAAACGAATATTCTCATTTTTCATTCGTTCGAGCTCTTTGTTCAGGTAGTAGTCCAGAATTTTCATCAGTGTATTGATTTCGATAGGTGGGCGACTCCAATTTTCATCTGAAAAGGAGTATAGCGTGAGGGCTTCAATATCGAGTTTGCGACACAAGGAAACGGTACGATCCACTGTTTTTACAC
>JAPYPM010000006.1 GCA_029937635.1 Nitrospinaceae bacterium | reverse complement strand
GAGGCTTAAGGCTAGTCCGGTGCCTTTGCAGTTGCCTATTGGAGCAGAGGCTGATTTTGTGGGTATTATTGATCTGATATCAATGAAGGCAAATATCTATGACGAGAAATCGGAAAACGGAGAAAAATTTGATGTTGTGGATATCCCGGAGGACTGTAGGGAGTTAGCTGATAGATATAGAGAAAAGATGGTAGAGGCTGCGGCTGATATGGATGATTCCGTTATGGAAAAATTTTTAGCAGGAGAAGAGGTTTCGTCGGAGGAGATCACCGCAGCAATACGTAAGGGGGCGATAGAACTTAAAATAACTCCTATTTTATGTGGCGCTTCATTTAAAAATAAGGGAGTGCAGCAGCTTCTAGATGCTGTTGTGACTTTATTGCCATCCCCATTAGATGTGCCGTCTATTCAAGGTTCTCATCCCGAAACTAAGAAAGAAATTATTAGGAAATCTGAAAATAGTGAGCCTCTATCTGCTTTGGCATTTAAGATAATGACTGACCCTTTCGTTGGTCAGCTCACTTTTGTGAGGGTTTATTCGGGTGAGTTGAAGAGCGGGTCATATGTATACAACTCCACTAGTAATCAACGTGAGCGGGTTGGGCGGTTGCTACGAATGCATTCTAATAAGAGAGAAGAGATCACTTCAGTGGGAGCGGGCGATATTGGTGCTGTTATTGGGCTTAAAAAAACATATACGGGGGATACTCTTTGTTTGCAGGAAGATCCGGTAATGCTTGAGTCAATAGTTTTTCCTGAGCCTGTTATTTCTGTGGCTATCGAGCCTAAAACTAAAGCGGAGCAAGATAAACTATCAGACGCTATGGTTAAGTTGCTGCAGGAAGATCCAACCTTCAGAGTTAAGGTTGATGCTGAGACAAATCAGACGGTAATTTCTGGTATGGGTGAATTGCATTTGGATATTTTAGTAGATCGGATGCGACGTGAATTTTCCCTAGATGTGAATGTTTCCCAACCGCAGGTTGCTTATAAAGAGACTATACGAAAATCAGTTGAGCATAAGCTTAGATATGCTAAGCAGTCTGGCGGGCGAGGTCAGTTTGCTGAGTTGGAGATTAAGGTAGAACCAAGCGAAGACGGAGTTCCTTTTAAGTTTATTAATAAAATCACTGGGGGCGCGATTCCAAAAGAATTCATTTCTTCTGTTGAAAAAGGTGTTAAAGAGGCTATGGAGCGAGGGGTTCTGTGTGGGTTTAAATTGGTAGATGCTCAGGTTACCTTGCAAGATGGTTCATATCACGAGGTAGACTCCTCTGAGATGGCCTTTAAGATTGCAGCTTCTATGGCTTTTAAAGAGGCCGCTCTTAAGGCGAGTCCAGTTCTGCTAGAGCCGATAATGGATGTGGAGGTAGTAACGCCCGAGGACTTTATGGGAGATGTGATTGGAAATGTGAGCGCTAAGCGCGGGAAAATTAAAGAGATGACAGATAGAGCAGGGGCGAAGGTAATTCGAGCAGAGGTGCCGCTGTCTGGCATGTTTGGTTATTCTACAGACTTGAGATCCATGAGTCAGGGGAGGGCGAACTTTTCTATGGAGTTTGCAAAATATGAAGCAGTTCCTTCTGTGATTGCAGAGGAGTTGATTGCAAAGGCAACTGGAAATAAAAAAGTAGAAGTTGAAGTATAAAAATATAAAACATTCTTGGAGTAAACCCAGATGGCAAAAGAAAAATTTGTCCGCGACAAACCACATTTAAACGTTGGGACAATTGGTCATGTTGACCACGGTAAGACAACGCTGACGGCTTCTATTAGTGAAGTTCTTTCTAAGAAGGGATTGGCTGAGGGGGTTAAATTTGATCAGATTGATAAGGCTCCTGAGGAAAAAGAACGCGGAATAACTATAGCTATTGCTCATATTGAATATAATACTGAAGCTAGGCACTACGCCCACGTTGATTGCCCCGGGCATGCTGATTACGTTAAGAATATGATAACGGGTGCAGCGCAGATGGATGGTGCAATTATTGTGGTGAGCGCGTCAGATGGTCCTATGCCTCAAACGAGAGAGCATATTCTATTGGCTCGCCAGGTTGGGGTTCCAAAGATTGTCGTGTTTATGAATAAGTGTGACATGGTTGATGATGATGAGCTATTAGATTTAGTTGAGATGGAAATAAGGGAGCTTCTGACTAAGTATGAGTATCCGGGAGATGATGTTCCAGTTATTCGTGGCAGCGCATTGCAAGCTTTAGAGAACCCAGAGGATGAGGCTAAGGCAAAGCCTATTTGGGATTTAATGGGTGCTTTGGATACCTATTTCCCTATACCGGATCGTCCTGTTGATAAGGATTTCTTGATGCCAATCGAAGATATATTTTCTATCTCAGGTCGCGGAACAGTTGCGACAGGCCGTATCGAGACTGGTATTGTAAAAGTGGGAGAAGAGGTTGAGATCGTTGGATTTCGTGAAACCCAAACAACGACAATTACTGGGGTCGAAATGTTTCGAAAGTTGTTAGATGATGGCCAGGCCGGAGACAATGTTGGGCTCTTGCTTCGTGGTACTAAGCGGGAGGATATTGAGCGTGGTCAGTGTATCGTCAAGCCTAAGAGTATAACTCCTCATAAGAAATTTAAGGCGGAAATTTATGTTCTTAGTAAGGACGAGGGAGGGCGTCATACTCCATTTTTCACTAAATATCGCCCGCAGTTTTATTTTAGAACAACGGATGTTACGGGGGTTTGTACTCTTCCCGCAGGAGTCGAGATGGTTATGCCTGGTGATAACGTAGCTATGGAGATAGATCTGATCACTCCGATTGCGATGGATAAAGGACTTAAATTTGCAATACGAGAAGGAGGCCGAACTGTCGGCGCTGGAATAGTGAGTGAGATTGTAGAATAATGAGCGAAAAAATAAAAATCAAGCTTAAGGCTTACGATCATAAATTGTTAGATCAGTCAGTTGGGGAGATTGTGAAGACTGCAAAGCGGACGGGTGCCAATGTTGTGGGACCAATTCCTCTTCCAACGTCGCGTAATAGGTGGACTGTGCTTAGGTCGCCTCACGTGGATAAAAAATCACGTGAGCAGTTTGAGACGCGTACGCATAAGCGAGTTATGGAAATTCATGAGCCTACACCTCAGACTGTGGACGCGTTGATGAAGCTAGACCTTTCTGGTGGTGTGGATATTGAAATTAAACTTTAAGATGATTGATAGTGAGATAAGATAAAATGAAAGCTCTGATTGGTGAAAAAATTGGAATGACGCAAATTTTTTCTAAGGAAGGAAATTGTATTCCTGTAACGGTGCTCCAGATTGACAAGTGTGTTCCTGTTGTTATCCGAACCCAAAAAGAGGATGGATACGATGCTGTGTTGGTAGCTTATGGCACGAAAAAATCAAAGCATACGAATAAACCGGAGCAGGGGTTTTATGACAAGATTAAAGCTGCTCCAGCTAGGATTCTTGAGGAGTTCCGTGGTCAAGAAATTTCAGAAGAAAAATTGGGTAAACCTTTAAGTGTCGATATTTTTAGTGAGGGTGACAAGGTTAGTGTTCTTGGTGTTTCTAAGGGAAAAGGTTTTGCGGGTGTGATGAAGCGTTGGAATATGGGTGGAGCGCCTGCGTCTCATGGTCATCATGAAATTTATCGAGGTGGTGGGTCAATTGGAATGCATACTTACCCAGGTCGGGTTTTCAGGGGGAAGAAGATGCCGGGACACATGGGGTCTGAAAAGGTATTTGTTAAAAATTTAAAGGTAGTACGGGTTGATAAAGAGAAGAATGTATTGCTTGTAAAAGGTGCAGTCCCTGGGGCTCCTGGTGGGATTGTAAGAATTGTTAAGTCTTAATATAGAGAAATGTTATGCCGCAATTAGATGTCTTGGATTTGAAAAATAAAAAAGTGGGAGATGTTGAAGCTAATCCCGCGGTATTTGAAGCTAAGATTAATAATCATTTGATGAAGCAGTATGTGGTTTTACAGCGTGCGACTCGCCGTCTTGGAACGGCTTCAACGAAATCAAGTTACGGCCAGCTAAGCGGTAGTGGGAAAAAACCGTGGCGCCAAAAAGGAACAGGTAGAGCAAGGGTCGGTAAAACGAGGTCTGCTCTATGGCGAGGTGGTTTGACAATTTTTGGACCTACTCCTAGGGATTATAGTTTTAAGATGAATAAGAAAGCGCGTAAGCAAGCCTTGAGGTCTGCTCTTACGGAATGTTTGCAGGGAGATCATATTGCAGTGGTAGATAAGATAATGCTTGAAAATCCTAAGACGAAAGAAGTAGTTCAGGTGATTAAAACTTTAGGGCTTCCAGAAAAGACTCTTTTTGTTACTGCAGAAAAAAACAAGAACCTAGAGCTTGCTGTTCGTAACCTTCAAACTGTTAATGTTTTGCCAGTTGAAGGTGTAAACGTTTACGACCTGCTTTTGCATGAAAAGATTGTGTGCACTTCAGAAGCAGTTAAGAAGTTGGGAGAGAGGCTTGGATGAGAAATGACCACTACAATATTTTAAAAAAGCCTCTTATTACAGAAAAGACTACACAGATGCTTGAAGTGGGTAATTGGGTTGCGTTTCAGGTTCATCCTGACGCGAATAAAATTCAGATAAAAGAAGCTGTAGAAAAGGTTTTTAGTGTGAAGGTTATGAAAGTTAATACATTGGTTGTGCCTGGGAAAATGCGTCGATTTGGTAAAGTAATGGGTCGCACAAAGCCATGGAAAAAAGCAATGTTGCGTCTTAAGGTAGGCGATAAAATCGAATTATTTGAAGGGGATGCATCTTAATGCCAGTTAGAAAGTTAAAGCCTCGTACGCCTGGTTCTCGCTCTCGGACAATCCCTGGATTTGAGGAAATTACAAAGTCAACGCCGGAAAAAGGATTGCTTGAAGCTATAGCGCGAACTGGCGGTCGTAATAATCGCGGCAGAATGACTGCAAAGCGACGAGGCGGAGGGCATCGTAAACAGTACCGAATTATAGATTTTAAGAGAAATAAGGACGGTATAGAGGCTAAGGTTGCGGGCGTAGAGTATGACCCTAATCGGTCCGCTAATATTGCATTGCTGTTTTATAGTGATGGAGAGAAGCGTTATATTCTTTCTCCTGAGGGGCTTAAGGTGGGGGATAAAGTGGATTCAGGTGATAAAGCGGAAATTCGAACGGGAAATTCATTGCCGATCAAGCTGATTCCTGATGGAACTCTGGTTCATAATATTGAATTACGTTGTGGTAAGGGAGGGCAGATGATCCGAAGTGCTGGGGCATCAGCTCAATTAATGGCTAAGGATGGATCGTATGCAACTTTTAAGCTTTCCTCTGGGGAGGTTCGGTTGGTACAGATAAACTGTAGGGCGACTATAGGGGTTGTGGGAAACTCTGAGCATTCGCATGTCTCTCATGGAAAAGCTGGGAGAACTAGATGGGTAGGGCGTCGTCCCAGAGTACGTGCTGTAGCAATGAATCCAGTCGATCACCCAATGGGAGGCGGTGAGGGAAAGTCATCCGGAGGACGTCATCCTTGTAGTCCTTGGGGTCAACCTGCTAAGGGGTTTAAGACAAGAAGTCCGCGTAAAAGTTCTAATAAATTTATTTTAAGTCGCGGTAAAAAAAGAAATAAACGGTAATAATTTTATCAAGGAGATACATGTCACGATCGCTTAAAAAGGGGCCTTTTGTTGATGATTCTCTCGCTAAAAAAATTGGAGAGATGAACAGTCATGGAGATAGGAAAATTATAAAGACGTGGTCTCGAAGGTCAACTATAACTCCGGATTTTGTTGGGCATACATTTGGTGTCCATAACGGTAAAAAGCATATTCCGATATTTATATCTGAGAATATGGTTGGACACAAGCTGGGTGAGTTTTCTCCCACTAGAATGTTTAGATCGCATGGTGGTAGAAGTAAAAAAGCGGTTACGAAGTAAAACGTAAACTAGGTATTTATATAGATGGAAGTTAAGGCCGTTTTGAATAAAACACGAACAGCGCCACAAAAGGCAAGGCTTGTGGCACGATTAATTTACGGCAAGAACGTAAATGATGCGATGAATATTCTGCAGTTAACTCAAAAAAAGGCTGCTCGTATTCTACAAAAGGTTTTAAAGTCAGCCCTTGCTAACGCTGAAGAGAATCACAAAGTGTTGGATGTGGATGATATGTATGTAAAGCGTGTCACGGTTGATCAGGGAGTGGTGATGAAGCGAACAATGCCAAGGGCGAGAGGAACGTCAAATACGATCCGAAAGCGATCAAGTAATATATGCTTAGTGCTTAGCGAGAAATAAAACAGGAGAATTACGTGGGTCAAAAAGTTCATCCATATGGGTTTCGGTTGGGGGTTAATAAAACTTGGCTATCAACTTGGTGTGTGCGTCGGGAATTCCCTACATTATTGATACAGGATATAAAGATTCGCGACTATGTGAAGAAAACATTGTCGCATGCAGGGATTTCAAAGGTTGAGATTGAAAGAAGTGCTGATCGTGTCAAGATAAGTATCCACACGGCCAGACCGGGTATAATTATCGGGAAAAAAGGTTTGGAAGTCGATAGACTTAAGACAGATTTGCAAAAAATGATAGAAGGTAGGAGGGTAAGTCTGGATATTAAGGAGGTTAGGCGGGCGGAATTAGACGCAAGTCTAGTCGCTCAGAACGTAGCGCTACAGCTTGAAAAGCGAATATCATTCCGTAGGGCCATGAAAAAGACTGTGTTGTCTTCGCTTCGCTTTGGGGCGCTTGGTATTAAGATAAGGGTTTCTGGGCGGTTGGGTGGCGCGGAAATTGCGAGAAGCGAGTGGTATCGAGAAGGTCGTGTCCCTTTGCATACCATTCGAGCTGATATAGATTATGGTACTGCAAGAGCAAATACAACTTATGGGGTAATTGGTGTAAAGACTTGGATTTATCGTGGAGATATTCTCCCTGGTGCTGTAGCCCCAGCTGAAGATTCATTTGGTGCGAAAGATAGAAAGCCAAAGAAAACCGGCGCTAAGAGATGATGCATGGACGTTATTTTGGAATTGGATTGAGTGACGTGAATAATTGCAAGGTTGGAGGATTTTTATCATGTTGATGCCGAAAAAAGTTAAGTATCGTAAGCGGCACAAAGGTCGAATGGGTGGTACGGCATTTCGGGGCGGGAAGTTGGATTTTGGTTCCTTTGGGTTGCAGGCCCTTGAGTGTGGGAGGATTACAGATAGGCAAATTGAGGCCGCTCGTATTGCAATGACTCGTTATATAAAGCGAGGAGGAAAGATATGGATGCGAATTTTCCCTGATAAGCCTGTTTCTAAAAAACCTGCTGAAACTCGGATGGGAAAGGGTAAAGGCGGTCCAGAATATTGGGTTGCTGTTGTTAAGCAGGGAAGAATGCTTTACGAGATGGAAGGTGTAACGGAGGAGATAGCAAAAGAAGCATTTCGATTAGCGCAACATAAGTTGCCTATTGCGACACGGTTTATTGCTAAAAATGATTAGTAGTTTTTGACTTTGAAGGAAGATTATGAAAATAAAGGAAGTTAGGGAGCTTACAGGTGAAGAGAGGTTGGAAAAGATAAGTGATCTTAGTCAGGAATATTTTAACCTTAAATTTCAACTAGCGACTGGGAAAATAGAAGCCCCTGGGCGACTTAGGATAATTAAAAGAGGGATTGCTAGGTTGAAGACGATTGATAGGGAGTCCGAATTGATGCGTACTGATAAGACAAACGCTGAAAAGGTGTAACGGTACTTCAGTTATATTTCTTTGAGACATGGTAAATTAAGGAGTTTGATGTGGTTGATCAGGTAAGTAAGAAGACTATGACAGGCGTTGTGGTCAGTAATAAAATGAATAAAACGATAGTTGTTAAGGTGGAGCGTCGGTTCGCGCATCCAGTTTTTAAAAAGGTGGTTAAGACAACAAAAAAATACAAGGTGCATGATGAAAAAAATGAATGCGTCGAAGGGGATTTTATTCGTATTCAGGAGACCCGCCCCCTTAGTAAGGAAAAGCGTTGGCGCTTAATGGATATTGTTTCTAAAGAGAAGACATTGATAAGCGAAAAGGTTGAATAAATATGATCCAGCTAAGAACAGTGTTAGATGTTGCCGATAATTCGGGTGCAAAAAAAATTCAGTGTATAAAGGTTTTAGGTGGTTCTGCGAGAAGGTATGCCCGTATCGGCGATATTATTGTGGTAGCGGTTAGGGAAGCTGACCCACGAAGCCTTGTGAAGAAAGGTGAAGTTAGAAAAGCAGTAGTAGTGCGCACGAGGAAAGAAATTCGCAGACCTAATGGGACTTATATTAAGTTTGATGTCAACTCAGCAGTTTTGATAAATGATAATCGGGAGCCCTTGGGAACGCGTATTTTTGGTCCAGTAGCACGAGAATTGCGTGCAAAAAAATTCATGAGAATTCTCTCTCTTGCTCCTGAGGTTTTATAATGACGACTCTGGCGAAGAAGAATAGTCTAAAAAAAGACGACATAGTTCAGGTTATTACTGGTAAGGAGAAAGGTAAGAAAGGGAAAGTCTTAGCTTATTTTTCTGAATCTGGAAAGGTGACAATTGAAAAGCTTAATATGCATAAGAAGCATGTGAAGTCTGACGGGAAATCACGTCAGGCGGGAATTGTGGAAAAAGAAGGTCCTATTCACATGTCAAACGTTCTTATAGTATGTGATAAATGTGGTAAGGGTGTGCGTGTAAAACGAAAGAAGCTGGAAGATGGTAAGCGGGTGAGAATTTGTAGAAAATGTGAAGAGGTTATAGATAGAGTTTAATATGGCTAATTTTAAAAAATTATACAACGAAAAGATTAAGGGTCAAGTCCAGAAGGAGCTGGGTCTTAAGAATGTGATGCAGGTTCCGAAATTGGATAAGATTGTTCTTAATGTGGGATTGGGCGAGGCATTGCAAAATGGAAAATTAATTGAGTCTAGTCTTGAGCAGCTGAAGGTGATCACGGGGCAGTTGCCGGTGGTGACAAAGGCCAAGAAATCAATTGCAAACTTTAAGTTACGTGAAGGTGTGCCAATAGGAGTAATGGTTACATTGCGAGGAAACCGGATGTACCAATTCTTTGAACGGCTAGTTAGCTTTGCTCTTCCAAGGGAACGGGACTTTAAAGGGTTGCCAAAAAAATCATTCGATGGTCGAGGAAACTATACGATGGGTTTGAAGGAGCAGTTAATATTTCCAGAGATCGAGTACGATAAGATTGAGAAGATTCAGGGGATGAATATTACGATTTGTACGACTGCCCGAACAGATGAAGAGGGTAGATGTCTGCTTACTCAAATGGGATTACCATTACGTAAGTAATTTAATTTACAGATTCTTAACGAGATTCTAAGTGGGAAGGTGTTATGGCGAAAAAATCGCTAGTTGCTAAGGCGCAAAGAAAACAGAAGTTTCAGGTTAGGGAATACAGTCGATGTGCATTGTGCGGTCGTCCGAGAGCTTTCTTGCGAAAGTTTGGTATGTGTCGAATATGTTTCCGGGGAAAAGCTTTACTTGGCGAAATTCCGGGAGTTACCAAGTCCAGCTGGTAGACGGTTGGTTTAAGTTTAGGAGTTTAGTTTTATTATGATGACAGATCCTATAGCTGATTTATTTACACGAGTACGAAATGGCCTTATGGTTCACCATGGTGCCGTAGAAATGCCGGGCTCTAAAATGAAGACCCGAATTGCTGAAATTTTAAAAGAAGAGGGGTTTATAAAAAATTTTAGAGTTCGCGAAGATGGCAAGCAGGGAATTTTAAAATTGTATTTGAAATACCATAATGGTGATGCTGCCATCAGAGGTATTCGGAGAATAAGTAAGCCGGGCCGAAGAACTTATGTTTCTTCGAGAGATGTTCCTAAGGTTTTGAGTGGGCTTGGGATTGCAATAATAACCACTTCCTCTGGTGTTATGACAGATGAACTCTGTCGAGAAAAAGGTGTTGGAGGAGAGGTTCTTGGACATGTTTGGTGATAGCGAGAGAGTGTTATGTCAAGGATAGGTAAAAAACCAATATCGATTCCCGCGGGAATTGAGTGCAAGTTAGATGGAATGACTTTGAAAGTTAAGGGTCCGAAGGGTCAGCTTCAAGGAGATTTTCATCCGAATATGCAGATCGCTATTGATAACGATTTGATAACAGTGGAACGTCCTAGTGACGGACGAATCGACCGTTCCCTGCATGGGTTAACGAGAACATTGATCAGCAACATGGTTATTGGAGTGAGTCAAGGGTTTTCAAAAACCTTAAATATTGTTGGTGTGGGCTACAAAGTTGATCTAAAAGGAAAGGCTTTGAATTTAAGTCTCGGGTATTCTCATGTGGTAGACTATGCTCCGCCTGAGGGTATAGAATTCGAAGTAGATAGTAAAAAAAATGTGATTATTGTTAGAGGTGCCAGTAAGCAAGCGGTTGGCCAGGTTTCAGCTGAGATAAGAAAATTAAGGCCGCCAGAACCGTATAAAGGTAAAGGTGTTATGTACGCAAACGAAAAAATCCGCAGAAAAGCAGGTAAGACTGCGGCAAGTAAGGGATAAATTCAGGTAAAGATGAAAACTTCAGTTAGAGAACGACTTAGAATAAATCGTAAGAGACGGGTTAAAAACCAAGTCCAAAGGAATAAGGAAAAACTTCGTCTAACGGTATTTAGAAGTGCCAAGCATGTTTATGCGCAGATTATTGATGATAAAGATGGAAAAACTTTAGTTGCTGAGTCTACTATGTCACCAGCTTTTCGAGAAAAGATGAAAGGTGGGGGAAATTCTAAAGCTGCTACTTTAGTTGGAAACTTAATTGGCGAAAAAGCCATTCAGCAGGGAATTAAGAAAGTTTATTATGACAGGAACGGGTTTACGTATGCTGGCCGTATTAAGGCTCTAGCTGATGGAGTTAGGGAAAAGGGAGTAAAGTTCTAAATTAACTGTGATGTGGATTTTATTATAAAATTCAACTTAGCAGTATCTTGGAGGCGAGAAATTCATTGCGAGAGCAAAGAGAAGATAGGAAAGATTTTGTTGATAAGGTTGTTAAAATACGCCGCGTGGCAAAAGTGGTTAAAGGAGGCCGAAGGTTTAGCTTTAGTGCCCTTGTTGTGGTGGGTGATAAAGAGGGATCTGTTGGCTGGGGATTGGGTAAGGCTAACGAAGTGCCAGAGGCAATACGTAAGGGTGTAGAGAGAGCTAAGCGGGATATGGTGCAGATTTCGCTTGATGGAGGTACTATCCCCCATGAAATAATAGGAGCTTATGGAGCAGGTCGCGTCCTTATGCGTCCTGCATCTAAAGGAACTGGGTTAATTGCTGGAGGTGCTGTCCGTGCCGTGTTGGAAGTCGTTGGAGTTAGGGATATACTGACAAAGAGTTTGCGTACAAATAACGCAAATAATGTGGTTAAGGCTACCATCCAAGGGTTAGTTGGTCTTAGGGACGTGAAATACTATGAGGCGGTAAGAGAGCAAAAAATAAAAACTAGAGATTTATGAATAAAACTATAAGTATATTATGAAATTATCAGAATTAAAAGCGACTCCTGGAAGTCGTAAAGATAGAAAACGAGTTGGCCGAGGTATTGGTTCTGGAACTGGGAAAACTTCAGGTAAGGGGCATAAAGGGCAGAAATCCCGGTCTGGCGGTAGCCCTCATCCTTGGTTTGAAGGTGGCCAAATGCCTTTGTATAGAAGGTTGCCGAAGAGAGGATTCACTAATATATTTAAAAAAGAGTACGAGATAGTTAATTTAGTTCAGTTAGCAAAGTTAGGGATTAAGGGTTCAATTACTCCAGAAATTTTGAGAGAAAAGGGAATAATTCGCAAGGTAGATTCGGTGAAGATTTTAGGTGATGGTGAGTTGACCGAAGCGATCACAATACATGCGCAGAAATTTAGCCGATCAGCATTACAAAAGATCGAGAAGTCTGGTGGAAAGGTGGTAACTCTTTAATGGCTGGAGCTGCTGCGTTTGGAAATGTTTTTAGAATCCCAGAGCTTAAAAGGAAAGTTCTTTTTACCTTGGGAATCTTGGTGGTTTATCGAATAGGGGCTCATATACCTACGCCGGGGATAGACCCAACTGCCTTAGCTGAAGTTATGGCTCGCATGACAGGGACTATCATGGGATTTTTTGATATGTTTTCTGGGGGCGCGCTCAGTAGGCTGACAATTTTTGCATTGGGAATCATGCCTTATATCAGTGCCTCCATTATTCTTCAATTGATGACAATGGTATCCCCTTACTTGGCGCGGCTTAAAAAGGAGGGGGAGCAGGGACAAAAAAAAATCACACAATACACGCGTTATGGAACTATTGTTTTGAGTTTGGTTCAAAGTTCGGGGATTGCTGTTGGATTAGAAGCAATGAAAAGCCCTTCAGGTAATGCGATCGTTCCCGGGCCTGGTTGGTCATTTCGCGTGATGACTGTCTTGACATTGACGGCTGGGACAGCCTTTCTTATGTGGCTTGGTGAACAGATTACCGAGCGGGGAATTGGTAACGGGATATCATTAATAATTTTCGCTGGTATTGTGGCGGGGACGCCATCCGCAATTTTCCAGTCTATGGACTTAATGGGGACAGGAGAGTTGTCTGTGTTTCTAATGTTGTTCCTGTTAGTATTTATGGCAGCTGTCGTTGGTGCTATCGTATTTACTGAAGGTGGTCAAAGACGGATTTCTATACAGTACGCTAAGCGTGTGGTGGGTCGAAAAATGTATGGAGGGCAAAGTACCCATTTGCCGCTCAAGGTAAATACTTCAGGGGTAATACCGCCAATATTTGCGTCGTCTATTATCATGTTTCCGGCTACCATAGCTCAATTCACTACTCATCCGTGGATGCAAAATGTTTCAGCGATGCTGACACCTGGAACGATTGTTTATAGTTTGATTTTTATTGGGGCTATATTTTTCTTTTGTTATTTTTATACGGCAGTTATTTTTAATCCAGTTGATGTAGCAGACAATATGAAGAAGCATGGAGGTTTTGTTTCGGGTATTCGACCTGGCCCAAAGACCTCTCAATATATTGATGCAATTTTATCAAAAATAACTTTTTATGGGGCGATATATCTATCGCTGGTCTGTATTTTGCCAGATTACTTGATCAAATATATTAATATTCCGTTTTACTTTGGTGGAACCAGTCTCTTAATTGTAGTAGGTGTGTCCTTGGATACGATGCAGCAGATAGAGTCGCACATGGTGATGAGAAACTATGACGGGTTTATGAAAAAAGGCAAGCTCAAAGGACGACGGGGTTGATTTGTGATATTTATCCTGCTCGGTCCCCCGGGAGCGGGCAAAGGAACTCAGGCTAAAATGTTAGAAGAAAAATTAAGGAGGCCGCAAATTTCCACAGGAAATATACTCAGAAAATCGATTCAGAGTGGTAGCGAGCTTGGTAATCAGGCGAAGGAATTTATGAATTCTGGTAGACTGGTGCAAGACGATATCGTTATCGGATTGATTAGGGAGCGGATTGTAGAGGACGATTGCCAATCGGGCTTTATACTTGACGGTTTTCCTAGAACAATAGTTCAGGCTGAAAGATTAACGGAAACTTTAGACGAGATGAATTTGACAATAGATGCGGTGATTGACTTTGAGGTTGATAGTGAGGAATTAATAAATCGACTCTCAGGACGCAGCACTTGTCTTGCCTGTGGCGCTATGTTTCACAGAATATCATGTCCCCCTTTAAAAGATAGTGTTTGTGATGATTGTGGAGGGGAGCTTTCCCAGCGAGAGGATGACAAAGAAATAACTATCAAGAAGCGATTAGATGTTTACGAGAATGAAACAGCTCCTCTCAAGGAGTATTATAGAAAACAAGGTAATTTAAAAACAGTTCAAGGTCGCGGAACCGTTCAGGAGATTTTTTCCAAAGTTTGCGCTATGGTGTCTTAAATATGGCGAAGGAAGAATCGATAGAGGTTGAGGGTACTGTTCTAGAGCCGCTTCCTAACGCAATGTTTAGGGTAGAGCTTGATAATGGGCATAAAATCTTGGCGCATGTTTCGGGGAAAATGAGAATGCATTTTATTCGAATACTAGTCGGAGATAAAGTTAAAGTTCAGCTCTCGCCATATGACTTGACCCGAGGGCGAATCACTTATAGATATAAGTAGAGAGAAATTATGAAAGTTAGATCATCAGTAAAGCCGATTTGTAAAAAGTGTAAGGTTATACGTCGAAAGGGAGTAGTTCGGGTAATTTGTGAGAATCCCAAGCATAAACAAAAACAGGGTTAGGTTTACTCTGTAGATTTAAAAGGAGAAATTGTGGGACGCATATCGGGTATAGATATTCCTAGAGATAAAAGAGCTGTAATTGCTCTTACCTATGTTTTTGGAATCGGGAAGCCTTCCTCTATCAAGATCCTTGAGGAAGCGAAGGTTGATGAAAATTCTCGTGTAAAAGATCTTACTGAGGATGAGATTTCTCGAATAAGAGCGATTGTAGATAAAAAATATGAAGTAGAGGGTGATCTTCGTCGTGCAGTTAGTTTAAATATTAAACGATTGACGGATATAGGGTCGTATCGTGGAATACGCCATCGTAAGGGGTTGCCCGTTCGTGGCCAACGAACGCATACCAATGCGAGAGGTCGCAAGGGTCCAAAAAAAACAGTAGGCGCTCGAACTAAAAAATAAAAAGGAAAGTTAATTATGGCGGCAGAGAAAGATAAAAAGATTGGGAAAAAGAGAAACAAAAATGCTCCTGAACTAGGAGTGGCCCATATCCAGGCAACTTTCAATAATACAATTGTTACGATTGCTGATTTGTCCGGTAATGTAATTTCATGGTCGAGTGCAGGAGCTCAAGGTTTCAAAGGGTCAAGAAAAAGCACTCCTTTTGCTGCGCAGGTTGCGGCAGAAAAGGCTGGAATCAAAGCACGAGATATGGGAATGAAAAAGCTCGAGGTTTGTGTTAGGGGGCCTGGCCCTGGGAGAGAATCAGCTATTCGTTCACTATCTAATATAGGAATGGAGGTTACGGTTATTCGAGATAAAACTCCAATGCCTCATAACGGTTGTCGCCCACGGAAGCGAAGGCGAGTTTAATGTCAATCCTTAACATAGGAGAATAGTAACTTGGCAAGATACACGGGATCTGTTTGTCGTTTGTGCCGCCGAGAGGGCATGAAATTATATTTAAAAGGCTATAGATGTGAAACTGCGAAATGCGCTATTGAGAAGAGAGGCTATGCCCCTGGTCAACATGGACAAGGGCGGAAAAAATTTTCTGAATACGGTATTCAATTGCGTGAAAAGCAAAAAGTTAAAAGAATTTATGGGTTGCTAGAAAAGCCTTTCCGAGCATACTTCGCTAAAGCAGAACGGAAAAAGGGTGTTGCAGGTGAAAACCTTCTACAAACCCTCGAGCTTCGTATGGATAATGTAATTTATAGAATGGGTTTGGCCCCATCAAGAAATGCTGCTCGACAATTGGTTCGGCATAATCACTTCACTGTAAATGGAAAGAGAGTTAATATTCCCTCTTATATTTTAAGTAAAGGGGATGAAATAGCGCCGGCTGAGAAAAAAATAGAAAAATTTCCTATGAAGACTGCATTGCAAAATATGAAAGATAAGAATCAGCCTCATTGGTTGGTGTTCGATGTGGAGACAAAGAAAGGAATTGTACAAGATTTACCTACAAGAGAAGATATTACAATTCCAATTCAGGAACAATTAATAGTTGAACTTTATTCTCGATGACGTCGTTGCCAAAGTTCATAAAAAATATTAAAAACATAGATTTGGTACTAATTGACCAGAAAAATTGGAGGCTATATGTTTAACGCGAGTGGAATCGTTAAACCCAAACGTTTGGAATTTGAAAAAGATTTAGAAGGCAAAAATTATGGAAAATTTTCAGTTGGTCCTTTCGAAAGAGGTTATGGAGTTACTACTGGTAGCTCGCTTAGAAGGATGCTGCTTTCATCTATAGAGGGTGCTGCCATTGTTTCTGTTCAGATTGAAGGGGTTTTTCATGAATTTTCATCAATGCCGGGAGTTGTTGAAGATACAACAGAAATTATTCTTAACCTCAAAGAGGTTAATTTGGTTTTGGCTGATGAAGTTAAAGAAAAAAGAATTTTTATTAAGAAAGAAAAACAAGGGAAAATATACGCCAAGGATTTGATCGCCGACTCTCAGGTTACTATTTTAAACCCTGACTTGCTAATTGCAACACTGGACAAGGATTGTATCCTAAACATGGAAATGATCGTACGTACTGGTAGAGGATATGTCCCTGCAGAAAAACAAAAGTTAGAAGGGGAGTCTGTGCAAATGATAGCAGTTGATTCTGTTTTTTCTCCTATAGAAAAAGTAGATTTTCGAGTCGAAAATACACGGGTGGGTCAATCTACCGAATATGACTTGCTAGTTATGGAAATTTGGACAAATGGGGGAATCACTCCAGAAGATGCTGTTGCGCATAGTGCGAAAATAGTTAAGGACCATATGCAGGTTTTTATAAATTTTGATGAAGAACCGGAACCAGTTAAGCCAGAAATTGACAAAAAGAAGCAAAAAATGTGGACTAATTTAGCAAAAAGTGTAGAAGAATTAGAACTGTCAGTTCGTTCATATAACTGTTTAAAAAATGCAAATATTCAAACTATTTCTGAGTTAGTACAGAAAACCGATGGCGAAATGTTGAGAACGAGAAACTTTGGCCGTAAGTCTCTCAATGAGATTAAAGAAATATTGGACAATATGGAATTGCATTTGGGGATAAAGCTTGAGGCGGAAGATATAAAACAGATAACGCAGCAAGCTAAAAAGAAAAAAGAAGTAGAGGTTGAGGTTGTTGACGATAACCTATGAGCATTTTTAAGAAAATAATAACTAAGGATAACTCACGATAATGCGGCATTTAAAAGCGGGAAGAAAGCTTAATCGTACCTCAGCGCATCGAAAAGCACTATTTAGGAATATGGTGTCCGCGCTAATTGATAATGAACGGATTCGTACCACCTTGGCTAAAGCTAAAGAATTACGTGGTAAAGTAGAAAGGACTATTACGCTTGGGAAAAAGGGTACTTTGCACGCTCGTCGTCACGCATTAAAGCTAGTTGCCGATAGAGACTCTCTGAGAAAAATATTTGGTTCACTTGCTGAAAGGTATGCAAATCGCCCAGGTGGCTATACCCGGGTAATTAAACTTGGGCACCGACTTGGAGATGATGCCCCTATGGCATTTATTGAATTGGTAGATCGTGAGGTTGATAGTTCTGTTAAAGAAAAAAAGAAAGAAGCAGGTGAAAATAAAAAAGAAAGAAAAAATGAGAAAGCACCTTCCAAAAAACCTGTAGTCAAAGCAACTGCTAAAAAACCTAAAGATGAGAAAAAGAAAATAGAAAAAACTGATAGTAAGAAAACAACAAAAGATAAAGAAAAAGATGAAGAGAAAAATAAGAAGCCTGCTAAGGACAACTCCTCGAAGAAAAAGTAATAAAAAATCTCACTAGTACCAACGAAATAAGTAAGCTGGTAATCTATAAACTCAAATGCAGTTTGGACGAACCCCTGTTGGGTCTTGCGTAAACCGAAAATTTGTATTTTCTTTGATATACTGGAGTAGGTCATCATAGCTTTTAAAGTGCTGACTAAATCCATAGTCATCACCTGTGTATTCACAGTTTTCTACACTATGTTCTTTACAGAGATATGGCCGAGTTTCGTAGATTCCGCATTTATTATCAGGAGTTAAGAAATTGCAACGAGTATGGATCATGATGTACCATTGATTTCGGTAAACATAAATTGATGTTTTTTCGTGTGCCAACTTCCACAATAAACTTTCATAGTCTTTTCGGTTTTCTGGCTCATCTATTCCAAAAGCAAAATAATTGCAGCAAAATGCTGGAAGACATTTTTCGCATTGATGAGTGTCGTCTCGTACGTTGTTGTTTGCCATACTTTTTTATATTTAAAAAAGTTATTTAGCCACTTAAAAACAAAATACGTCTTATAGTGGTTATGAAATGATATTTGCCATTTTTATAAGTGTGCTGATATCTGGATATTCAGTTCGGTTTCTGGGGTTAAAATTATTTGGTCATAATAAAGCAAATTATAATAAATTTATTATAACAGGAGGTAGAATTTTTATTTTATTAAATAATAGTACTCACCAATATAAGATTAAATTCTTTGCATGTTAAAAACATTAAGACTATTTAACTGTAATCTGAAGTTATAAAAAAATATTTCAATGCATAATCCTAAATTAAATAAAGCAAAGTTGTATACGTGTTTCTGAACAGTATCGAATTTTTAGCAATAGATCTAGCAGAGCTATCGGCACTGCCAATAAGGTGAAAAAATATAGAAAAAACTATTGACAATTGAAGTCGCAACCGCTAAGTTTAATAAAATTCCTTTAAATTATTAAATCCCTAATTGACTTTTAAAGAAGCGATATTCCCATCTTCCGAGTTCTAAGATAATAATAATATAAAATTGGCTAGCATGTATTGACGAAGAGCAAAAGTTTATTCCCCTACATACATTCTTATAAAAAATAGTTAACCTTTCATTAAATCAGCTATTCAATCCATTCATTAACCCACCTACAAATGTACAAGCATGAATATAGAAGAATTAAAATCCAAAACAATCTCTGATCTTACTAACATAGCAAAAGATCTTAAAATACAAGGGCACAGTGCCCTGCGTAAGCAAGATTTGATTTTTAGAATACTTGAAGCCAAGACTGAAAAAGATGGTTTGATGTTTGGGCAGGGAGTTTTGGAAATTTTGCCCGATGGATTTGGTTTTATGAGAGCACCGACTTACAACTATCTGCCAGGCCCGGATGATATTTATGTCTCGCCATCACAGATTCGTAAATTTGATATGCGTACAGGAGACACTATTTCTGGGCAGATACGTCCACCAAAGGAAAGCGAGCGTTATTTCGCGTTACTCAAAGTCGAGGCTATTAACTTTGAAAATCCAGGAAAAACAAAACAAAAGCTTTTATTCGATAATTTGACCCCACTTTACCCTTCTGAACGTTTGAGACTAGAAACACCGAATGGAAAGGATTACAGCTCACGTATCATGGATTTAATGACACCCATTGGCAAAGGTCAGCGTGGCCTAATTGTAGCTCCACCAAGAACCGGAAAAACAATGCTATTGCAATCAGTTGCAAACAGTATAAGTACAAATTTCCCTGAAGTTGTCCTAATCGTTTTGCTTATTGACGAGAGGCCTGAAGAGGTTACTGATATGAGTCGATCGGTAAACGGTGAGGTAATCAGTTCCACCTTTGATGAGCCAGCACAAAGACATGTGCAAGTAGCAGAAATGGTGATTGAAAAAGCTAAGAGACTGGTTGAACATAAACGAGATGTGGTGATTCTGCTGGATAGTATTACACGACTCGCAAGGGCCTACAATGCTATCGTTCCTCCAAGCGGTAAAATTCTTTCGGGTGGTGTTGACTCTAATGCGCTACAACGTCCCAAGCGTTTTTTTGGCGCAGCCCGAAACCTAGAAGAAGGAGGAAGTTTGACTATTATCGCAACAGCTCTGGTCGATACTGGTAGCAGGATGGACGATGTTATTTTTGAGGAGTTTAAGGGTACAGGTAATCTCGAAATAGTTCTTGATAGAAAACTAGCAGATAAAAGAACTTTCCCTTCAATAGATATAAACCGCTCTGGAACGCGAAAGGAAGAGCTTCTTCTACCGGAAGATGATTTGCAGAAGATATGGCTTCTTAGAAAGGTTTTGCTGCCAATGGGTATTAATGATACTATGGATCTACTTCTGCAGAAAATGAAGGAAACAGAAACAAATGCTGAGTTTATGTCAACCATGAATTCATAAATTTAACAATAGATAAGAAATATGAAGACAGATATACACCCAGATTACTTTGAAACGAAAATCCGATGCGCATGTGGAAATGAGGCTCAGATTTATTCCACCGTAAAAGATATGCATATTGATATTTGTTCTAGATGTCACCCGTTTTACACAGGTAAACAAAAACTTATTGACACCGCTGGACGAATTGAAAAATTTAATCGTAAATATGGAAAGAGTAATAATCAGCAATCTGAAGAAGCAACCGCCCCCGAATAGCTCCATTTTATTACCCCCCTGCAATAGTTTTTTAACTAACTTGTCCTTACTGGAGAAAGAATGACCTCCGATTTTTTATAACTAACTTATTATGTTTTCCAAGCTAGAAGAAGTAGAAAAAAGATATAACCACTTGAATGGGCTGATGAGCGATCCTAAGATTATTGCTAGACAGCACGAATTTCAGCAGTATGCTCGCGAGCAATCCGAATTATCCCCAATCATAGCAGAGTATCGCTCGTATAAAAAAATTCAAGATATCCTGAAAGAAAATCATAAAATTTGCGAGGAAGAGACAGATGAAGAAATAATAGTTATGGCACGTGAGGAAATTGTTGACCTAGAAATACAGATAATAGCTCTGGAGGAAAAGATTAAAGTAATACTTTTGCCAAAGGACCCTCGGGATGAACGGAGTGTCATCATGGAGATTCGCGCTGGGACAGGAGGCGAAGAAGCTTCGCTGTTCGCCGTAGACTTATTTCGCATGTACACTCGTTATGCCGAAGCAAAGAAATGGAAATCTGAAATTCTTAGTCAGAGTGAAACAGGGAAAGGTGGCTTTAAGGAAGTTATCTTTAGTATTCAAGGAAAGGGAGTATATAGTAAATTAAAATACGAGGGGGGGACTCACCGAGTTCAACGAGTTCCAGAAACAGAGACACAAGGTAGAGTTCATACCTCAGCAGTAACTGTAGCTATTATGCCACAAGTTGATGATGTAGATATTAAGATCAGTTCATCTGACTTAAAGATAGACGTGTTTCGTTCGTCCGGCCCCGGAGGTCAAAGTGTCAACACCACGGACTCTGCAGTACGCATTACCCACGTGCCGAGTGACTTGACAGTAACTTGTCAAGATGAGAAATCGCAACATAAAAATAAAGATAAAGCTATGAAAGTTCTTCGTGCTCGGTTATATGACCTTGAGCAGAGCAAACAACAGGATGAGCTCGCTCGTGAGAGAAAACAACAAGTCGGATCAGGGGATCGGAGTGAACGTATTCGTACTTATAATTTTTCTCAAGAACGAATCACAGATCATCGCATAGGGTTGACTTTGCATAAACTAACTTTGGTTCTTCAGGGTGAACTTAATGAAATTATTGAGGCGCTTACGGTATATTATCAAACGGAAGCTCTAAAGCTAGGTCGTTAACCTTTTGCCTGGATTAATTATACGTGCTATAGGCTGAAGTAGATAATCAATGAAAGAATTTCTTGGTTGGTCAATAGACCGCCTAAATCAGGCCGGAATTCATTTTCCACAGATGGAAGCTGAAGTACTTTTGGCTGGGGCTTTAAAATTATCCCGTGAAGAAATTTATCGTAGACCAGAGCTGCCCCTCACTGAAACTGAAAAAACTATTTTATATGACTTTATAGATCGTCGAGTTAATCATGAGCCCATAGCTTATATTTTAAAGAGCAAGGAGTTTTGGTCTTTAGATTTTAACATTACACCTGACGTACTCATTCCCCGACCAGAAACAGAGAACCTTATTGAAAACCTACTCTTGCTAATTAGTAAAAGCCCAGAAAAATTATCGCTGCGTTTACTAGAGATCGGGACTGGGTCAGGTGCTATCGCTGTGGTAGCAGCGAAGGAAATTCTTAACTGTCGAGTAACAGCAACTGACTATTTTTTAGAGCCATTGGTTGTGGCTAGGATAAATGCTGAAAAGCACGGAGTCCTTGATAAGATTAACTTTGTTCAGAGCAATATCTTTTCAGATCTACCAATAATTCATTATGATTGTATTGTCTCTAATCCACCTTATATTCAAACATCGCAGTTAACTAATCTTATGACCGATGTAATAAATTTTGAGCCTGAAAGTTCATTAGATGGGGGTAGTGATGGGTTAATTTTTTATAAGAGAATTATTCCAGAGGCGCTGGCTTATCTAAAAAAAGGTGGTGTGGTTGTTCTTGAAATTGGAGAAACGCAAGCAAAAGCTGTAACAAGTTTATTTTATAAGGAAGGTCAGTACGAAGAAATTAAGGTTATTCAAGATTATAGTGGATATGACCGCGTAGTGTCCGCTAGAAAAAAAATATATGGATAAAATAGTTATAGAAGGAGGTAAACGTTTAGAAGGTGAGGTAGAGATTAGTGGAGCAAAGAATGCTGCTTTGCCTATAATGGCAGCAATGATTTTAACCACAGGACAAAATAACCTAGGTGGTGTTCCACAAGTACGTGATGTTACCACAATGCTTAATCTTTTAAATGATCTGGGTGGTTGCACCGAAGAATTTAATGCAGGACGTATCATTTTTGATTCAACGGATATAAATAATTTTGAGGCCCCATATGATCTTGTATCTACAATGCGTGCATCTAGTCTTGTGTTGGGTCCGCTTCTAGCGAGATTAGGTCGAGCTAAAGTATCACTTCCGGGAGGGTGTGCTATAGGAGCAAGGCCACTAGATCTTCATATAAAGGGCTTAGAATGCATGGGAGCAAAGATACATTTAGAGAAAGGGTATATATATGGTGAAGCTAAACGTCTACGAGGAGCACGATATTATTTTGATACAGTTACAGTAACTGGAACAGCTAACTTGCTAATGGCTGCAAGTTTGGCAGATGGGAAAACAGTTCTTGAAAATGTTGCTAAAGAGCCTGAAGTAGTATTTCTGGCAGATATGTTGAATCAGAGTGGAGCAAAAATAACAGGTCAAGGAACGGACCTGATTATAATCGAAGGGGTTCAGTCCCTAAAACCCATAAATTGCCATATTTTCCCAGACAGAATAGAAACGGGTACCTACATGATTGCATCTGCTATCACAAAAGGTAATGTTAAGATTACCAACTGTATACCAAAACAAGTAGAATCTTTAACTTTAAAACTTAGACAGGCCGGACTTATTGTAGAAGAAGGTGAAAAAAGTCTTCGCGTAATTAGTGATGGCCAAATGAACGGGATCAATATAAAAACACAGCCACACCCAGGTTTTGCAACTGATTTACAGGCTCAATTCATGGCTTTAATGACACTTGCGCAAGGGAAGAGTATTATCCTTGAAACTGTCTTTGAAAATAGGTTCATGCATGTTTCTGAACTGAAGCGCATGGGTGCAGATATCACTATTCAGGGCCGAACAGCCATTGTGAGTGGAGTCAAAGAATTAAGCGGAGCTCCTCTCATGGCGACCGATTTAAGGGCAAGTGCTTCCCTTGTGTTAGCAGCCTTGGCAGCTAAAGGAGAGTCTGTTATATCCCGTGTCTACCATATTGACAGAGGATATTCTAACATTGAACAAAAACTTTATAGATTGGGTGCAAGAATCCATCGCAAAAAAATAAGAAATTAGATTTATAAAAACTTAAAAACTAATGAAAGCCAAAGCTATATCGGATCAAGAAGAAATATTACACATTTTAGCATGGATGCCTAGTTGGATAGGTGATGTTGTGCAAGCTCTTCCGTCACTTCAGACTTTACGTCGAATTTACCCAAATGCTAGGATAACTGTAATAGCAAGGTTCCCTACAGGCCAGTTATTATCTGGTCATAAGGAGATAGTGGATACTGTTTTACAGTTTCCGAAAAATAAAGCGGATGGTTATATAAAACAATGTACGGACGCGTGGAAGTTAAGAAAATATAAATTTGATCTTGGAATTATTTTCCCTAATTCGTTTCATAGTGCATTTATGCTAATGCTTATGGGAGCAAGAGTTCGTTTTGGTTATTCTACAGATAAACGACAATTGCTTCTAACGCATCCAATTGCTACTACCCAAAAAGAAAAAAAAACGCTATATC
>JAPYPM010000230.1 GCA_029937635.1 Nitrospinaceae bacterium | reverse complement strand
CATTGCATTGGCAAGGATTACGCAAACCATAAAAATCATGTACGGTAATATTCTCTTGGCGTATAACAGTGGATTGCGTCTTCTAAAAACTTGATTGGTGAGAAACCGGAAAAGAAGAAAGGCCACCAATGCTCCCATCACAGGTGAGACGATCCAACTCATCACAACACTCCAGACCTTACTCCAATTAACGGCATCCATTCCTCCTGCCATAACACCGAATCCAACTACCGCACCGACTATGGAATGGGTTGTTGAAACAGGCCAGGCAAGATAACTGGCGATATTAAGCCATAAGGCAGCAGAAAGTAAGGCTGCGATCATTCCATAAACAAGTATAATCGGGGTTTCTGAAAATATTGTGGGATCAAGCATTCCTTTTCGAATTGTGTCAGATACGTGACCACCAACAAAAAAGGCGCCGGCAAACTCAGCTATCGCCGCAACATAGATGGCTTGTTTGAAGGTGAGTGAACCTGAACCCACACTGGTACCCATTGCGTTAGCAACATCGTTTGCGCCAATGTTACATGCCATGTATATGCAGGCAGATACAGCGAAGACCATCAATAGTGTATTTAAATCCAAAATAACCTCTAAGTTAATTTATACAAGATATAAAATATTCAGTGGGTCTAATTACCGTGAAAGGAATACGCGAAGAGTTTTACCTATTTTTTCAGATTGATCAGCGACACCGCCGAGTTTTTTAATCAACTCATTTAATAACAATAAATCAGCAGCGCTAAGATCGTTTCTAGAAAACAATTTTTGAGCTAATAAAAACTGCTTTTTATCTGCTTCGTACTCAGCTTTTCCTAGGTCAGAAGCCATTTTTTCTATTTTTTCAGCCTCAGCTCCACCGAATGAGGCTTCTAGTAAATCTTCTAGCTCTCGAATCATGCTGCATGCGTTATTCGCTAAAACAACAACAAAATCAACTAATTCCATTAGAGGTTCGCAAAGTTCATCAGGGATATTTATTTTTTTTATACGTACAAGTACTGCTAAATCTTCTACAGCGTCTGCGATATCATCCTGTGCTGACAAAAGATGCATGAAATCCCTTTTATCTACAGGAAGAAATATACTTTGAGGTAAGTGTTGCCGTATATCGTCTTTAATTTTATCTGCGTCATGCTCAAAGTTTGAAATGTTTTTCGCAATTTCTTCAACCTCTTTGTAGTCTTTCGACTTATAGGACTTGAATAAAGGGGTAATCAGGTTCACACATTCATTGACGATATCAATATGATTCACCAGTGGCTTAAATGGAGACTTAGCAAACATTGATAGTATGGTTCGCATATGCTTTTACCTTTCTAAAAAATAACTTCAAAGTTCGGTGCAACTATAATATATTTTATTAAAAATTTTCTATAGTTTTTTTTTCTTTGGCTAGAAACGTAAAAATTAAACTTCAAAAGTTAAACTTCAAATCCAGTTGATGTTGTCCAGGGACATCTAACTTTCCCCCATTGATATCGCCACGTTCGTTTTTGGTGTTAAAAAAGGTGTAACCGAGTTGCATTCCTTTTCGAATAGCATATTTCGCTCCCAGTTCAATTCCTTTGGCATTGGTTCCACCCTGATGGAAACTAGAGTCGGTTAAAGCATAAAAAACTGCATCTTGCTGAACAACCCGGTAAAGGGTCTTAATTTGCCATTGCCCAGTCTTATTAACGTTTTTGTCTCCATATTTGAAACCCAATTGCCAAGCAGTATCTAGGTCTTGGGCTATCGTATTATTTCCTGAAGGAGCATTGGCATCGGTATTAACGGTATACTCATAAAAAAGATTGCCATATTTGCTACCAAGGGGAGAAGACCAATCTGCCATAAAATCAAATATCTGCATGTTTGTAGTATTGACATTGGTTCCTGTAATCTGACTGTTTCTCTGCCCGTCACCGCTTCCTAGTTGTTTAGTAATGGCACTTCCTGGATTATTTAAATTATTGTAGTCATACCACGCAACAGCAAACTTAAATTCCCCGGCTTTTGTTTTTTGGTGAAGTTGCGCTTGCCATGCCAAAAGTACAACATCGTCAGATTCAATAGTAGTATTACGATCCGTTTCCTCGACTATGTACTGCCCTGCAACAAATTTTAGGGTAGTATCTCGGGATTTATTTTGGTAAGTTTCGGAGAGTCCTTCAGGATTTACATCGTTGTCCCAGACTACTTCTGATTTCATGAACGGATTTTTTAACTTTCCTCCCTGTACGGTTAAGCCATCTATAAACTCCCAAGAGCCGTAGGCCATGTTAAGAGAAATAGCTTCATTCCCAAAGGTTCCATCTAGAGTTGTATTACCAGAGGTGGACGCTTCATCACCACCAGTAGATAGTCTGAAAACGAAGTCTAGATCTTCATAGGCATGGATTCTGGCTCCAAACCGAAAACGAATTCTTGGCCGTTCTGTATCCAAATGGCCATCTGCATCATTAGCAGTTGAGTTATCACTAGCGCGGTCTACCATTTCGTAACGCAGTCTCATATCACCAAACCAACTTATTCTTTCAAGCGTTTCAAGTCGTTTGTCATGAGAGTTAAGTCTTTCTCTTAAAGCTTCCTGCGAGAGCTCTTCCTTCGTTATTGCGCTTGCCACCCCTGTTAAGGCGAACACAAACACCCCTAGAATAAAAACGATTATATTATTTTTTGATACCTTAATTTCGTTCACCATATGTACCGTTGTTCTTCAATCTATTTTCATGTTAAAAAAAATCAGCAGAATTTATTTTTGGGATGATGCCTAATAACCAATATTGAGAGGTAAAAAACTATATAAAGAAAATAAAAAGATGATAAAAACTAAAGATTTTTTAGTTTTTTTAATGCCGAGCCGAGTCACCTTTTATCATGAATACGACATCTCGTGCAATGTTTGTACAGGTCTTAAATTCTCTTCATACTCATAGATTAAGTAAAAGAGGTTTAATGGAAAAGTCCCTCCGATACCTATTCAAATATTAATATCTTGTTAATCAAATGTTAATCTTTAACTAATTCTAAAATAATTATGAGTTAATCGACAATTAATATCTATGCTTCATTATTAAAACTATAAATATTCAGGAATCCTCTTGATCTTATAGAAAATATTATTAACCAAATTGGAAGAAAATATTTCTAGAGAATATTAAATTTTTGACAAGCGGAATTCTGGTCCTGAATTAATTAAATTTAGGAGGTGCGCCATGAGTCAAACTACGATAAGTCTAGGAAAAAAAATAAGACACAGTAGATCTAGGCATCCAAAACCATTTCCCTGGTTAGGATTATTTTTAGTCATTGCAGGATTAGGTTTCATATTTTATTTTATTGGTCCAACAGATATAAATAAAACATACATTCCAAAGGAATCATCATCATTTTTAGGTGGTGCCAGTGGAACTTTTAAAAATTAATGCGTAAACGGGTACCTAGTAAGTTTGCTAGATTACTCTTGGCCAGAAAATCTAAACTTTGATAAAATCAACGCAATAAAAAAAGTAACACCGAATGAACAGACCAAAGTTGCTCCTGTAGGTAAATCGAGATAGAACGATAGAGTCAACCCTGTCAAACTTACGAGCCCATTGACCCAAAATTAATACATCGCACCTACGGAATGGTATAACTGTATATTTATTAAGGGTTGTAGCCACTGAACAGGGGAGTTAGATTCCTCGTGAGGAAGAATAAAACATCTAAAAGTTTAACTTATAGGAGAAGAAGTCATCGTTTTAATTGACTAGTTAGGCTGTTATATGATCATCCTAATTTAGGAATTGCTTTCTGATAAAAGGAGAAGTCATGCCTGCTAGAAGGCCACCGTAATTCAGGTTGAACCTCACTTCATCTCCAACCTGAAAATTGTGGTTTCCGCTGTCGAGAATAATATGATCACTGCTGG
>JAPYPM010000229.1:2502-3931 GCA_029937635.1 Nitrospinaceae bacterium | reverse complement strand
GGCATCTATGATGGTTATACTGTTAGTCCCCAAGTTTGCAATGTAAGCTAGCTTCCCATCTGGGCTGAAAGTTACATTATGAGCGCCGGCGCCAGTATCAATAGTCTTAAAAACTTGATTGGAGTCGGTGTCTATAATTTGGACATTAGCACCCTTCATATTTGCAACCCACGCTTCACCAGCGAAACTTTCTTGGACCGGTAACAATCCCGAAAGAAAAATAGCTGTGAACACAAAAACCGTAAAAAAATTGGATAGTTGCTGCTTTCGCCAAAAAAAATGATTTAAAATCCCTTCAACTGGGTTAATAGGTTCATTTGTTTTGCTGGGCATAGTTTCCTCCAAAGAAATAAATGGTATAGAACATTCATTCAACATTTTTAAGAATTTAAATCATACGCTTAATTTTTTATAAGGTAAATCAATCCATTCTTAATTAAACTTTTAATACTTAGAAAGTTAGTGTTATAGGTTAAGAAAGTGCATGAGGGCTAACTTTATAAACGACAATGATTTATTGCCAGACAAGATTTAAAATAATACAATTAAGCCATGTTTAAATTATCAAATATTTACAAAAAACCCTTTTTTGCTTGCGTCTTTTGTGTGATTTATGTGGCGATATCTTTTGGGGTAGCTTTATTTGGTTTTTAGTCAAAACCTCAATCAACAAGTTGAGGTTTAAGTTGTTTCTAGTGAGTCCTTCCAAAAAACGTTAACCTTGCATTCTCTGATAATTCAATGTTCTTTTGAAGATTGTAATTTAGGGTTACAAGAACTCGGTGTTTATTTGAAGTCACCGGTGTAACTCGATGAAGGTAGTTGCTACCATAAAAAAGAACAAGCGTGCCTTCCTCGATTCGTAATTCTTTGGCAGGATATTTGTTTTTTAAAACAGAATCTACGAGTTGGACATTAAGAATATTCTTTTCAATATTGCGTGCATTGACAACATACTGAAAATATCCGCCTGACGCGGGTGATTGGATCATCAATGAGATAGCGAATGATGCATTATCAAAATGCCACCCCAGTTGTTGACTTTTTTTATAATAGTTATAATTGATAGACGATAGAGTATCAGCGTAAGGGTAAATTTTCTCAACTGACAGTAAGGACTGAATAAAGTTTTTAAAAAGAGAAGAGTTGTAAATTATTCTCAAACTAGAGTTTTCTGGAATCCAGTCGTGTGGGACGCAGCCCTTATCACTAGAGACTTCAATGTTGCAGGGGTGATTATCGTCTAATTGGGTGTTTTTTTCTGTAAGTAAAACATTATGATTCTGGGAACAATAAAATGCCTTGTTGTATAGTATTTGAGCTTCTCGTTGGAGGTTAACCAAAGTTTTTTTAGCTAGAAAGTTATTCAAAAAAAGGATGGAATTTTTTTGCAACTCATCCCTGCAACGTTTTACATAGAGATTTGAAT
>JAPYPM010000229.1:0-2492 GCA_029937635.1 Nitrospinaceae bacterium | reverse complement strand
ATAGGGTGAAGTTTAAAGTCAATAATATCCTGTAGATCATGCATCTATAAACTTTTAATAAATGTTTTCGCTTCCTTTAGTGCAGAAAAATCTTCATCGGCATTTTTTAAAATGGACAGGATTTGTAAATAGTTCTCCTTAGCTGTTATTTGATCGCCATCTAATTTAGCAGACCGAGCAGTACCTAATAGGGAAAGAATGCGGTTTGGGTGGCGTGACAAAGAGATGGTGAATTGTTCTTTGGCTTTTTTGGGTTTTCCTGCTTTAAGATAAACTTCTCCTAATAATTCGTAGGTGGGTTTGAGAATGCGTGGCGGACCAGTTGGTGATGGTAACTGCTTTTCAACCAAGGTTGCTTTTTTTGCAAGTTGGATAGCAGCTTCATAGTCTTTTTCATAAAGCTTTATAGCGGTTTTGATTTCTAGTTCCCATACTTCTAGATACTCTGATCTGCTGAAATGATTTTTGTGAAATCCTTTTTCTCTTATTGTTTTTAATTCTTTGATATATTTTTCTGCTTCATTATTTCCTTGCATAGCGGTGGCGTAGCCACGAACAAAATCATATCCAGCTTTGGAAAATATTTTTGGTTTCCATCCCTTGGGGGGGACAAGTTGTTTTGCTTTTTCCCATTGTTCCGTTTCTATTATAGTGGTAGCGAACATACGGTAGTAATATTTCCCGGATCTTAAATTGGGATTAGATTTAGATTTTGCTGCGGCTTGGATTCCTTCCAACATATCTTTTTGCTGAGTCTTGAAAATAACTTCTGCTTTGCGCATTAGTCCTTGTTGTGAATAAACATAGTGAAGCCATTGCAGGCTGTGGTAATCGCGATTACTTTTGGGTATTTGTTCTCTTTCAACCCACTTTTTAGAGGTGTTCCAGCCATTTTCGTTTGATTTTGCAGCTTCAGACCACATGCCAAGTTGAATAAAAATATGTGCGGGCATATGCTGAGCATGATGTGATGCAGGTGCAATTTTGGCATAGCGTTTCGCAGAAGGTAAGGCAAGTAGGGCTAGATCAGGGTGATCAAATGCATGGATTGCATAATGCGCTGCACAGGGATGATCTGGATCTTTTTCATATATTTCTAATGCAATTGCACCTGAATCAACTTTTAGTTTTATATTTTTTTCCGTATTTCTAGCTATTCCTAGTAATGAAAGGCTGTAAAAACAGGCAGCTTCTAGGTCATTTGGATATTGGGTATAAATCTTTTTCATAGCTTTAGAATAAGTTTTATCTCGAGTTATTTTCTCCCCTTCTCCGTAAAGAAGTTGGACAGCTTGAATATAATGTTGTTCTCTCTGAGTTAACTTTGATAGATCAGATATTTTTGAAAGTGCGACCTGGGCCGACTTAGAATCTTGACGCTCCCAAAGCGGGGCATTGTAGGCCATAGCTTCACCCCAGTAACCCATAGCAAAATCAGGGTCTGCCTTAGTGGAATTTTGAAATTCTTTCAAGGCTTCTGGATACCAAAAAGAATGAAGTGCCACTACACCGTTTATAAAATAATTTTGTGCAACACCTGACCCGGAGGTAGGGAATTGTATTTCACCTAACTTAGATGCTGCTTGAGTTTGCTGAGTAGTGTAACTAGCGCTAAAGCTAGAAAAAATTATCGTAAAGAAAAGTATTCGAATCGTCATAGTGTGATAAGAGAGTAGGGTAATTAAAATAAACCACAGTTGAAAAATAAACTAGGCAAGCCTAAAGTAAATACAGGAAATTTTTTAGTTTTTTTACGTTAAAGATAGAATATGAAAAAAAGTCAGGATTTGTCCAGAATAAAATCAAGAAATGACATCCCCTTTGGCACATTATTAATGGGTACGACCGGTGTATTGATTGGTGTAGTTATAGATAGCGAAATGGCGATGGTCGTTGTAGGTCTTTTAGGTTCTTTAATAGGGGGGTTAGTAGGTTGGGCGGGTGGAAGAGTTTTTCTAATTATTATTTGTTTCGGTGTGCTGATGGGCGCATTTTTAGGTTATCTTACCGGGGATAGGGATATTCTAATTATGGCTACCGGAACAGGCGGAGCTATTGCAGGATTCATGGGAGCACAGGTGTCATTATTTTTAAAAAACAAATGAAAACTTATTTCTTTTTATTTTTGTTAATCTATTATTTTTCTTTCTCAAAGGTTTCTTTGCAGGCGTCTTTTGCTTCAGAAAATGAAGCTTTAATTGGGATGGTATTAGTACCTAAAGGCCTCTATATTTCTGGTTCGAATAACTATAACGACGAACGGCCAAGCAGGAAAATTTACTTAGATGATTTTTATGTCGATAAATTTGAAGTGACCCAGAAAGAATTTAAAAAAATTATGAATTTTAATCCATCTGAGTTTCGAGGGGGAAATTTGCCAGTTGAACGTGTTGACTGGTACCAGGCAAGAGATTATTGCAATAAGTCTGGTAAACGTTTGCCAACGGAGGCCGACTGGGAAAAGTCAGCGCGCTCTGGATCTGAATCAAAAT
>JAPYPM010000228.1 GCA_029937635.1 Nitrospinaceae bacterium | reverse complement strand
CATTCAAGATCACAAGGGGATATGGATTAAAAATCCGGAGTGGTCGGATAATTAAAATCCTCTCGGAATAACACGTTAAAGAGTGAAAACCCAAAGTTAGATATTGGCCGAGGAAAGAGTTGGTGGCCAAGCAGGCCTTTATCATTTTTTGGGAAAGAAAATAAATTTAAAACACTGAGTTAGCTCATACCCGATGAGTCAATTCTTGCTTGTCGGAAGTTTTGAAGTTGCGCAGCGAAAATCTACATAGTGAAACCTGTGTATTGTAAGACTCGTGGTCCACTTAAAAAATTACAAGGCACATTCATTGAGTTTCTCCAAGATCCCCCCTCAGCAATTTTCCTATAGCTTGGGGTTTCCTTTTCCCCAATAAAACTTTAATGTGCTCCCAGAACGAGGGGCCACTCCCATTCTTTCCGGTAAACGCTTCCCAATTTTCAGACAATATTCCATAGCTAACTTTCGTCATGATACAAAAATGGACAAGTTATGGACAACAAATCATAGCACTTCCTATTCTAGTGCCGTAAGAGCAATTTTATTATAAAAATGTGACAGCGTATCTAAGTACTATTTCATCTATTAATAGAAAGTAAGCCA
Organism: Nitrospinaceae bacterium; assembly: GCA_029937635.1. Lineage (GTDB taxonomy): Bacteria > Nitrospinota > Nitrospinia > Nitrospinales > VA-1 > Nitromaritima. The sequence goes on along the minus strand of JAPYPM010000228.1, from coordinate 3,354 downwards.
TTAATGTATTTGGAATGGCGACTAACACGAATTGGAATATTACTCATGATATCCGCGGCCTCTTTTCTGAGTTTCCGTGGGAATTTAAATTCCAGAACACAAGTACGAGGAATGTTTTCTTTATGGGAGTAGTTTGGGGAAGAATTCTTTTCCTGGCTGTAAACTTGAATATCGGAATCAAGGGTTACGCGAATTTCGTCACTGGCACATATAAAATATTTTCTTTTATAACGGTTTATTAATACTACCAAGGGATTGAACTCCAACCACATTTTTGATGCGGGTGCAAGGCGTTGGTTTAATTTTTTTTTAAATTCAGGCCAAATTAAATTTGGTGTTAGGTTTATTTTGTCAACCTTGTAAATATTTTTCCAACTATAGGAGTTTCGTTTGTGTTTGATTTCCAAGGCTCCATGTGTTGGGTGAATAGATAGTCCATACCATCGATAGCGAACTTTAGCGCGACTGCTAAGACCAAATATATTTGCGCTATAAGAACTGTAATTATGCGAATCAAAATAAATATTATTAACCTGTCGGTCTTGATAGTGATTTAAGAAACAGGCAGGGTGAATGTTAATCCACTGAAGAAGGCGGTCATGTTCTAATTCCGTGGCAACAAACTTTATTTCATAGCGTAAATCTTTTGAATTGCAAGGCTTCACTTATTTAGTCCTGAGTTTATTTGAGTGGCATAAAGACTTTTTACATCTAGATCAGTTTCTTCAATATGAGATCCGTTAATATTTATATGACTTCCTTTTTGAGCAATAGCAAATAGATCGACGGCCTCCATTTTGATATTAGTAGCTTCTATGCTTGCTGTTCCATATTCTGATTTTTTAATATATGCCATTAGACCTGCTTTACTAGCGGATTTAATTTTTGCATCAGTGAGAGACAAAAAAGAACCATCTTTGCTAACGGCTGCAATTCTTGTTTTTTCCATGATAATATTAGATGCGGTCATCCTACTTTTTTCGCCGACTGATAAAGCTTTATCTGAAATATTTTTGAAAGAAGTATTTTTAACGCTAACCGTGGACCCACTAACATCTATGCCATCCCCGCTACCAGAATTACCTATATTTTCAAAAATACTATTTTCAATTATTCCCTCTGAAAAATCAGCATCAACCGCATCTGAATTAGTATTTGTTATGATAATTTTGTCTAGTTCAAATTTTGATCGTACAATATTGAGTGCGTCATCTGCCTGATTCCCAATAATTGAAACATTTTTCATCTGGACAGGTGCTTCATAAAAATTGACTCCCCCTGATAACTTCCAGTCATCATAATCGATTCCAGCTGTATTATGAATTGTTACATTGGCCCACTTCGAGACACTAGTTGTTTTTTGAATTACTATACCAGGCCAAATATTATTAGGAGGGTGTGAGTTCTTCAAACTAGAAAGACGAACTGGATTTTTCAAAGTACCTTGAATTATTAAAGGCCCCATTAAAATTAAAGCTGAATCAGGTTTAAACTGTAAGTTGGTACTTTCAGGAATTGTAAGGGAGTACCCTTTAGGAATAACTAAAGTTTTTTCAACAATCCATGTTCCCTTTTTAATCCTAAACGAATTTAAATCTGGACTATAAAGCAAATAGGAGTGGTCTTTTAGAGCTTTATTAAGGGTGGTAACTGGGAAATTACCTTTATTTTTTGGGGCAAAGTAAGGACGCGCTTGGATTTTTAAAGTTTTTTTATGACCCTTTATATTGGCATGAATCAAAATTATTTCGTTTTGATTCTTAATAAATTTTGAATAGTAAAGTTTAATTGAAGTGGGAATGTTTTGTAGTGGTGTTCTAGATAATTCAAAAGGATAATTTAATTCTGAAAGAAATTTGATTTTTTTTCTTTTAGAGCTATCACCTGTTACTAATTCAATATTTGAAATAACTACGTGATGTGGTAAAGGGTTTACCAACTCAATATAGCTTCCAGATTTGTCTTCAATCATATGTGCAAATAATATAGTGGTATTATATTTAGAATAAAGATCTTTACTTCTTTCTAAATTTCCTTGAATGCCTTCTGCCATTCCAAACATATTAATACCTCCCAACAAGGGGTACTCTTTATGTAAAATATTTAGGCTTTGTTTTTGAACTGACATAACCCATCCTTCTGTGATTCCACTTTCAGCTTCTTTTTTTAATTTTTTTAAAGCCGTTTCATAAATAGGTTTTATCTCAGGATCACTTTCCATAATGTCCGAACCTATGGTGTCGTAGTTCGCAGTTATATCGAAGTACCTTCTTTTAAAATAATCCAAAGTCCCATCGTAGCCAATAGGCTCAAGAAGACCTGTAATCGGGTTATAATAAAATTTCATATTTCGATGTCTAATAGGATGCTCAGCCCCCCAAGCAGCTGCGACTGCCAGAAATCGTCCCATGAGCTCTATATCAAAAACTTGGGAGGTTGATAGGGTGCCATTGGCAAAACCTCGAAGTAGACCCGTTGCATTTTTCAAATCCTTTGATAGATCTTTTGATTTTTTGATTTGATTGGGTCTATAAGGTTCTATCAAATTACTTCTAAAGCTGTTAAAAGCAGCTGTAGTCATCAACCCCTGGCCTCTATCGGCGCTATAAATATTATCCTCATCAAACTTTACAATAACACTCTCCTTTCTTCCTTGTGATTCGAGTAGTTCTTTGGAAAAGTGCTCTTGACATCCCATGACACCAATGTATTTGCCGTTAACTGTTAAATCCACAAAAAAATAACGGGGTGCGAGTATTCCCTCTCTCTTAAGAGCAGAAAAATATATTATTTCTGATTCGTATCTTCTTGTGGGCGGATTATGAAGCGCAAAACGACTAAAGCCAAACAATCGATCATCATCTTTCATATTAACTCTGAATGACCATTTATCTCCTTCCCAATGATCTGGGAGCTCTCCCTTTAACCTTAGTTTTGCCTTAAGTGAATTTCCTTTATATCTAATTTTAACGGGAACATAATCTTTAGATGACGGACGCAAAGTTCCTCTAATTAATGCTTTTTCACGTTTTTTTACTAGCTTTAGGTAGTTTTCAAATTTTATATCAATATAAATATGAGGTATTTCTTGATTTAGGTTTGCAGATACCCAATTAAACGGAGCTAATAGAAAAGCTTTAATTGCTTTTCCAGTTTTATGCTTTTCCCTCCGACCTTTGAAATGAAGTATGTCAGCTAATTTGCTAATCTCGGGTTTATAAGCGTTTCGATAAATAATTGCTGATGCAATGACCGACCAAATAATTATTGTTAATAAAACAGTTACTAAAAAATACTTGAGAGGAAATTTGACTGGGATTTGGTTAAAGGTTGGTTTCGGGATTAATTTTAATA
>JAPYPM010000227.1 GCA_029937635.1 Nitrospinaceae bacterium | reverse complement strand
GTCGTGAGGAACTAAACAAAGTCATCGAAGCAATCAAAAGGATCAAAGAAGAAACAAATTTAGAAACTTGCTGTTCCCTTGGCTTGATGGACCTGGAAGATTTGAAGGAACTAAAAGCAGCTGGGTTAGATAGATGTCACCACAACCTAGAAACAGCAGAGAGCCATTTTGACAAAATTGTCACTACCCATAACTATGAAGATGAAGTGCTCGCAGTAAAAAATGCTAAGGAAGCAGGTCTTCAAGTTTGCGTTGGAGGAATTTTTGGAATGGGGGAGACTTTTGCTCAACGTGTAGAGCTTGCAATAGATATAAGAAATCTAGAAACGCAGTCATTTCCGATAAATTTTCTTAAGCCATTAGAGGGAACTGCACTAGAAAACATAGCTTTAATGGAGCTGTATGAGGCGCTTCGAACTATAGCGATGCTGAGACTAATTCTTCCAACCATAGATCTATTTGTCTGCGGTGGGCGGGAAGAGGTATTTAATAACCATCAAGAAAAAATTTTTGCTGCTGGAGCAAATGGCATTCTCGGAGGTAATTACCTTACAACCAAAGGGCAAGATCCAAAAAGAGACATTAAGATGATAGAAAATATTGGCTTAAAACCTGTATATCAATCTGTCTAATCAAATTACTCTCTTTAATGTCGAATTAAATTAGACGAGATTTTCATCGATTATTTTTTTAATTTCAGCTTTAGATTTGACCCCTGTTACCTGCTGAATAACTTTGCCACCCTTGAAAAATAATAAAGTAGGAATACCGCGGATACCGTATTTGGTGGCTGTACTCGGATTATCGTCTACATTTAGTTTTCCAACTTTGATAATATTTTCATATTCGCCCGCGATTTCCTCTACGGTAGGAGCAAGCACCTTACAGGGTTGACACCATTCTGCCCAAAAATCAAGAATGACTGGTTTTTCGGATTGAAGAACACTGGAATCAAACTCTGCATCGGTTATAACAACGACTTTATCTGACGACATATAAACACCTCTTTAGAAATATGAGTTTTATAATATATAGGATTGTTTGAATCTGGGACCTTCAGGCAGTCTGCAGAAAAGTCACACATTTAATAACTATAAATAACAAAGTTACTTAAAAATTAAAGCTGTGATTTATGAGAATATAATATCATAGAGCCCTGTAAACCAGCAATGGTTTTCATTGTATTTTTATTATCTAGCTTTATAATCACACTAGTCAGTCTATCCAGAGGATCATCCATGTCAGAGAAAATACGCGTTTTTGCATACAATGAACTCCTAAATGAAGATTTTTTTAAAGAGAAGGGATTTGAGTATATCGATAAGTTTACTGTCTCGCTATCAGCTCAAAGGATAGTTTTCAATAGATTACCCCCTAAAGGCGAGGGGATTGAAGGTCAAGGACTCCCAAACATTGAACCTACCCCTAACAATGCTGGAATGATGGAAGGTGTACTATATGACATGTATGATAAATTTCTTCCTAAGCTAGATGAATTTTATGGTTATCCAACAGAATGTACTAGAAAATTAATGGAGCTTAACGCACATGATTTTCATACTGTGAGAGGAATCGTCTATTTTGCTCAACCAGATAAAATTGGGGAAAAACTAAAACCTAGCAAAGACCTCATGAAACTCTATAGAAAATCACGGAAAGAACATAGCATGCTCTACTTTGCTCGACTGATGAATACTCGAACCTGCGATTAATCTAAGTCAATGGCCAAGACCATCGCTTTTGTTCGAAGCCCAGGCCCTTCATTTAACCAGGCCATTTCCTCAAATCTAAAAAACCAACCTATTGACATTAAACGTGCCTGTCTGCAACACGAAAGCTATATAGCCGCTTTGAAGGAAATCGGATTGGATGTTATCTCACTCCCCTCTGCAGATGAATATCCCGACGCACCATTTGTAGAAGACACAACTGTTGTTTTCGACCATATCGCACTGGCATGCCCTAATAAAGAAAAATCAAGACGTGGGGAAGGTCCCAGTATTCATAAAGAAATTAAAAAGCATATAACCATAAAATCACTTCCACCCTCTGTTACTTTAGATGGCGGTGATGTACTAAACACTGAAGAAAAAATTTTTGTAGGAATATCCAGTCGAACAAACTTAGAAGCGGTTAATTCGTTAGCCAAGTTCACAACAAAACCTGTTATTCCAGTCAAAGTAATCCGGGGGCTACACTTAAAAACTTCCGTTTCCTACTTAGGAAATAATATTATCGTACTCGATCCATCTTCCATTGAGACCACTCATCTTCGAACATTTAAATGGATTAAAACAAATGGGTACGCGGCTAACTGTCTAGCTATCGGAAATATTGTTTTAATTTCAAAAGGATGTACTAAAGAAGCAGACAAAATTCGCCTGAAAGGATTTAAAACGCGAGAAGTAGATATTAGCGAGTTCGAAAAGGCAGATGGAGGACTCACTTGTCTAAGTATAATATTAAAAATAATTTAACTTGCAGAAATAACTAACCTAAATGCTCACGTCATCTATCAGCTAAAATATGATCCAGCCTTTCAAGAAATAACGCTTTCTTACTTTCATCAAGCCCAAAAACCTCCTCAAACTCACTTTTTAATACGTTAGTTAAATTACTACCTTCTTCAAATTTTTTAACATTTTTGGCTTGTTCGGAAAATTCAACATTAATGGAAGCATATTCATTATATTCTTGAGATGAATGCTTTTGCTTTTGCGAGTCAGGTAATGTGGTAAGAGGTTTACTGCTAATACTAACTGGGTTTACCATGGCTTTCTCCGATTTAATTAAACTTTTTCTTTACTAATAGATAAACACAGCAAATTCTATGCCCAACTCCCGATCTAAAGAAAACCCTTTGTTTTAGATACTTTTCAAGTTTTAATCTTATTCGTTATAAACTTAATTTTGCTCAATAGGGAAATATTTGCCTAATTATTTAATCCGGTAAATCCTGTATAAGGGCTTTGCCGTAACCTACCAATTCCACATACCCCTTACCTTTAATCAATTTTCCCCGAATAGTTCCTTCTACTGAAACACTCCCCTCCCAATAAGATGCTGAAATTGAGCGCAGGTCATAAAGTTCTTGATCATTCAAATCAGGTGAAAGGCTTAATTTCATTCCAAGACTTGGTAAGTTCACTTGCCAACTAGCAGGATAGGAAATGCCTGATTTTTTACTCTTCCACTGAGATAATGATTCAACTATAAACTCATCACCTTTTATATGACGTGAAACACCATCAGATGAAACAAAAGTTCCACTCGAGAAAGAATCGATACCTCCAGATTTTCTTCGTAGTTGGTAAATCATCAATTCGGTCTGACCATCGAGTTTTAATGAAAACCAATCCCACCCAGATAATTCATTGTTAAGCTGATTACTTGAGTATTCATGGTCCATCCAACTTGTTCCAAAAACCTTATATTTTTTTCCATTTACTAATACTGTCCCACTGGTTTTCATACGTGTGTAAGAAAAATAATGTGAAGCATTTCCTACTTCACTTCCTTTTTGACTAATTCCATCTTGTCCATGAATCACCAATTCCTTCTCTGGTGATAGTTGCAATTTAATCCCAGTTCCTGAGTCGACCGCTTCAAGTAAGTGTTCTTCATTATTGCCTTCAAGAGACCAATCTTCATTCCAAACCATCAGTCGATCAGAATCTGCGCCAGCATTACCTATTCCTTTGCGATTGATTCTCTCAAAATAATGAAATTTTTCGCCTTCAATATCGGTTAGTGTCATATGTGCGAAGTAAATATGCCCCACTTTCCATTTAGATGGATTTGGGTTACTACCTATTGTGTCAAGAGCCACACGAAAAAATGTGAGCTGATAACCAAAGGGACGGGTTGTTCCAACTTCCTCTAGATTCCCAGTGTAGTACCACCATTCGATTCTAAAGTCATCATGAGAGTAAAAATCTTCTGGAAACTGATAGACATAGC
>JAPYPM010000226.1 GCA_029937635.1 Nitrospinaceae bacterium | reverse complement strand
CGATTTACCAGTTGTTCGTCAAATGTGTGATCGTATTGGAGTATTGCGCAATGGTAAATTATGTGAAGTTTCAAATACTGAAGAATTGTTTTTAAAACCAAACCATCAATACACAAAAGAGCTTTTACATCTTATGCCTAAAATTGAGTCTATTTATAAATAATAGATAGAAGACCCAAATCGATCAAAAAATGTAACCAAAATATAACTATTATTTTGCAATCTCTATTATAGATTGTATTATAGTTTTTCAAAAGTTATTAGTTATGAGCGACAAAAATAAAGTTTTTATATTTGATACAACGATGCGAGATGGTGAGCAATCACCAGGAGCATCAATGAGTCTTGAGGAAAAAATTCAAATCTCAAGAGTTTTTGATGAACTTGGCATTGATATAATTGAAGCTGGATTTCCAATTGCATCACCAGGTGATTTCGAAGCTGTAACAGCAATAAGTAAAATCTTAAAAAATTCGATACCTTGTGGTTTATCAAGAGCTAGTAAAAAAGATATTGATGTATGTCATGAGGCTTTAAAAGCTGCACCAAGATTTAGAATTCATACCTTTATTTCAACAAGTCCTCTTCATATGAAGCATAAGTTAAATAAGTCACCTGATCAGGTTTTGGACGCTATTAAAGAAAGTGTTACTTATGCTAGAAATCTTACAGATGATGTAGAGTGGTCTTGTGAAGATGGTACAAGAACTGATATAGACTACATGTGTAAATCAGTTGAGCTTGCAATAAGTTGTGGAGCAAAAACAATAAATATTCCAGATACAGTTGGATATACTATGCCTTCGGAATTTACTAAAATTATTACAACACTTAAAAATAAAGTGCCAAATATTGATAAGACTATTTTATCTGTTCATTGTCATAATGATTTAGGTTTAGCTGTTGCAAATTCTTTAGCAGGAGTTTCAGCTGGAGCAAGGCAAGTGGAATGTACAATTAATGGAATTGGAGAGAGAGCAGGAAATGCTGCGCTTGAAGAAATTGTTATGGCAATGAAAACAAGAAATGATTTAATGTCATATGAAACAGGAATTAAAACAGAATTATTAAGTAAAGCGTCAAAAGTTGTTTCAAATGCTACTTTCCCTGTTCAATTTAATAAAGCTATTGTTGGTAAAAATGCATTTGCACACGAAGCAGGAATTCATCAAGATGGAATGCTTAAAAACAGAAACACATATGAAATTATGACACCAGAAAGTGTAGGAGTTAAACAAACTTCTTTAGTTATGGGAAAACATTCTGGAAGACATGCATTTAAAGAAAAGTTAATTGATCTTGGATATGTTGGTGTGACTGATGATGTAATCCAAACTGCATTTGGTAAATTTAAAATTTTAGCTGATAAGAAAAAAATTGTTTATGATGAAGATATAGCTGCTTTAGTTGATGATAGTATGGTTCAAGATAAAAACGTTATTAATTTAAAGTCTTTAAAAGTTTTTGCTGGAACAGGTGAACCTCAAAGAGCAGATATGATTTTAGAAGTTTATGGAGAAGTTAAACAAACTTCAGAAACTGGTGACGGACCTGTTGATGCTATATTTAAATGTATAAAAAAACTTTACCCACACGATGTTAAGCTTCTACTTTATCAAGTTCATGCTGTTACAGAAGGAACTGATGCACAGGCCACTGTCAGCGTTCGGATTGAGGAAAATGGAAAAACAACAGTTGGTCAAGCTGCAGATACTGATACTATGGTTGCATCTGCTAATGCTTATTTAGCAGCGTTAAATAAAATGATTATTAAAAGACAAAAAACAGCTCCAATGGAGTATGAAACTCAAAAAATGAAAGGAATATAAAGTGAAATGGTTAAAAAAAATAACTGATATTTGGAGTCAAGATATGGCTATAGACCTTGGAACAGCAAATACACTTGTTGTATTAAAAGAGCAAGGAGTTGTACTTAATGAACCGTCGGTAGTTGCAATCATTGATAATGGAGGAAAAAAAACTGTATTAGCAGTAGGAGATGAAGCCAAAACAATGCTTGGAAGAACACCGGGAAATATTCAGGCAATTAGACCATTAAGAGATGGTGTTATTGCAGATTTTATCGTGACAGAAGAAATGATTAAACATTTTATAAAAAAAGTTCATAAAAATAGAACTTTTGCAAGTCCTAGAATTTTAATTTGTGTGCCAACAGGCTCAACACCAGTAGAAAGAAAAGCTATTCAAGATAGTGCATTAGCAGCTGGTGCTAGAAGAGTTCAATTGATTGAAGAACCCATTGCAGCAGCAATTGGTGCAGGATTACCTATTTCAGAAGCAACGGGGTCTATGGTTGTTGATATAGGTGGAGGTACAACAGAAATTGCAATCATGTGTTTAGGTGGTCTTGTTTATTCTAAATCATTAAGAATAGCAGGAGATTCAATGGACATTGCTTTAATAAATTACATGAGAAAAGAATACAATCTTATGATTGGAGACAGTACTGCCGAAAAAATTAAAAAAGAAATTGGAACTGCAATGGTTTCAAACAACAACACTTATCCGGTCAAGGGCAGGGATTTGAGATCAGGAACACCTAAAGAAGTTAATATTACTGAGGAAGATACCGCTGAAGCCTTAAATGATGTTTTAAAAGAAATGGTTAATGGAATAAAAGATGCATTAGAAAATACTCCTCCAGAGCTATCAGCCGATCTGGTGGATATGGGATTAACATTGACAGGCGGTGGAGCATTATTAAAAAATATTGATAAAAGGTTTTCTAAAGAAACAGGTTTACCAGTACATATAGCTGAAGACCCAATAGCTTGTGTCGCAATTGGTACTGGAAAAGCACTCGAACAAGAAGAAACTTTTTCTACTATGCTATCTGAATATTAAAAACGATGGTTACGGGCAGAGATGATTTTGTAATTGCTGTTCGATCCGCTTTTTTAAAAAAAGAAACACAGCAAAGGTTTTCATTATTAGGATTAATATTATTTTCTATATTATTTATATATTTAGGAACTATTAATTTTAAAGCTATCAATTATATCAAAATTGCAATTAATGAAATTGTTTATAGGTCTTCCTTCATAGTTTCTGGACCAGAAAATTTTATAAAAGAAATCTATTATAAAGTAGATTCACATTTTAAACTTTATCATGAACACAAGGATCGTGAAATAGAATTAGAGAGTCTAAAATCAAAGTCTTTATTAAATAAATTTATGATTTTAGAAAACAAAAGGTTAAAAAGTATAATTGATGACTATTTATTAGAATCAGATGAAATAGTCGCTAAAGTTTTAATTGATAAACAAAGTCCATTTTTAAAGTCAATTGTTGCTAACAAAGGTAGCAAACATAATATTAAGCTAGGGATGTCCGTTTTAGATGGAGAATACTTAATAGGTAAAGTAGTGGAAGTTAATTATTTAACTTCAAGAATTTTATTATTGTCAGACTTGAATAGCAAAATACCAATTTCTATAGAACCCAAAGGAATACTTTCAATATTATCAGGAACAGGAAAAAAATATGGAATAATTCAATATTTAAAAAGTGATTATAATATCGAAGACTCTTCAATTGTTTATACATCTGGATCCGGGGACTTAATTAAAGCAGGTGTGCCAGTAGGAAAAATTATAAATTTAAATAATGAGAGTAGAGTTAGTTTTTTCTCTGATTTTACTCAATTAAATTTCGTTAAAATTATATTTTATAAAAAAACAAGAATAGAAACTGAAAAAGAAACTAAATTAAATGACTGAAATTAATAACCAAAGAATTTTTAAAAGAATATTATCTTATTTTCCAATAATATTGCTTTTTATTTCATCGTTAAATGAATTTGATTTTATTTTTTTATTATTAAAATATTTTTCATTTAACTTCAATTATATTTTAATTTTTTATTTCAGTTTAAGAAAAAATAAAAGTTTAGGTTATGGATTAATTTTTATAGCAGGATTGGTTAACGATGTTGTTATAGGTACTCCAG
>JAPYPM010000225.1 GCA_029937635.1 Nitrospinaceae bacterium | reverse complement strand
CTGTTTCTCCGTCGACACTAACTTCACGAATAATGTCGCCCCAAATTCCATCCGGGTGAGTTAAGCCGTACTCTCCACCACTCACACGGGCAGCATATTCCTCCGGTATTAATTCCCAACCAAGGTAAATTGTATTTCCATTGTCACAGCGGCAAAAATCGTGGTGTTGAAAATCGTCATGATGTTCCCATACAACATTTCCACCCCAGTCAAGCTCCTGTATTTTACCGCCACCTGCACGAATATTTGGCGGGCCATTTTTGGTTTTGATAGCTATTAGCAAATTACCATTTGGTAGTAAGTGTCCATAACTACCTGGCGCGGCGGCCAGGTTCCATTGATGAAGAACTTCTCCTTGCATACCAATTAGATAGGCCTCTTTTTGATGTAATGGCGAAAATAATGTTACACTTGGAGATGCACGTGTACGATCATACTTTGTCACACCAAATTTTGAGAATCTCAAGAAAATGTTCCTTTATCTGGTATCTACGATCACGCTTATCCGGCAAGCTCTCAGTTCAAAATATCAGAGTGAGTAAAGTAATTGGTCTCACCTTATAATAATTTTTATTGTCTTCCTTATTGAATCAAATCAATTTCGAGAATGGCCATGTTAAAGTTATAAGAAATCTCACCATCCTCATCATCACGATAAAGGGTTCCAATAAATTCCTCAGCCAAATAAACCTCAAGTGAATCGACGGATTTAATCCTATCCACAAGACGAAAATTATCATTACCAAACTTATTGCGTAAATAATTTTGAAGTTTTTGAACATCTGCTTCAGTCACATTCATCTCCTGATCTTATTGTCATTATGGAACCATATTATAACATATCTAACAGGTCAGTGACGGTATGTCGATTGGTCCAATGTTTTTAGCAACTTACTAAATCAAAGCTTAGCTTTTACTTAACTATGAGTTAAATATATACGAGCCTCAACAAAAACAACGCCTTAAACCAAACTCAAAATATAAATGTTAAGGTCAGATACAATATTTATTAGACATATTACTAGCTTTAATCTTAGTGCATATTCCGAGTGACGTCTACAAACCACAATTGATAAATACCTAGTTAGTTATCAATTCTATCAGCAATTTTACCACTTCATAACCCTAAGGATAACTACTTCTCTTTCCCACAATCGGCGAGTTTAAAGGCGACAGTTGCATCACTTCTAACTCCATACCCTACAAAACGCCCACCCGTTGCATTTACGACAACATATTGGCAACCACTGAAAAAAAATGTCATCGGCGGGGCAGAACCTGCTGCTGGCAGCTTATGAGACCAAAGTTCTTCGCCGGATGTGGAATTAAAGGCTCTGACCATCTCATCAGGTGTTCCAGTGGCAAAAACTAACCCACTCGCCGTAACCAGAACACCGCCAAAATTAATATCACCTTTTACTATCTCTTTCCCATCAAAAAACTTCCGTTCACCGATAGGTTTTTTCCAATTAATTTTTCCAGAATCCAAATTGATTGCGGTAAGTTCACCCCAGGGCGGGGCAACTGCCGGCAAATCATCTTGATCCAACAAAAGTTGCCACCTCCCTTGAGCTGATAATAAATCCCACCGATTTAAGAATTTATCTAAAGCCACAAAATAATCTCTTATTTCATTCAAACTTTTTTGGTTTAATTCAATTTTGGTTGTTGTGTATTTATGATTATAGAAAAACTCCTTAAGAGATCTTATAGATTTTTTTCGCTTGGTAAGCGTAATACCAACTAGTGAGGGAGCATAGCCGTCACCAAAAAATTCATTCTCATAAAATCCCTGACGGGCAATGCCGTGACATGAAGCACATTTATTTATATATAGATCACTCCCAGAAAAAAAGGGCAACTTGCTATAAATATATTCCCCCAAACTCATTTCAGCATTAGACAACTCACCCTCATGGTTCCACCTAGCTTTAGGAGAATGACAGGATGAACATTTTTCACCTTGTGATAATCTTTCTTTATGACTGGCGGGAGCCTTAGAATTTGAATCGGTCAAATTGAATTTTTCTAATTTACTATTGATATAGGAAAAAATATTATCTGTGTAAAATAGTCTTAAAATCCAAGGGTCACGATTTGATGGCACAATAAGCTGGTTGTTAACTTTATCTAATGCTCCACCCGGCCATTCAGCTCCTCCATGAAGTCCAAAAAGAACAATGTCATTATTGAGTGAAGGTGGAATAAAGAACCCTGTTTTTGCATTTCGCATCTTAAAGAGAATGTATTCACGCCGTTTTCCAATTATGTTTTGGAGATCTTTTTCAGGGTTAAAAATAATACTCGATATGGGCTCTGGCGTAGTAAACAACTTCTGTGTTGGTGACGCATTTTCACCCGGAACATCAGATTTAGGAACCGCCACATTTTTGTAGCTATCTGGATAAATTGATTTACCGGTTAGTCTATCCAGAGCAATTACATTTCCTGTTTTAGAAAATGAAAATACAGCTTTTCTAATTTTCCCATTTAATTTAATATCAGCAATTATGGGTGAACCAACCATCTCCAGGTCCCATAAATCATGGACAACCTCCTGAAAACTCCAGACGATGTCACCATTTTTACTATTAACGGCAACGAGACTACTGGAGTAGTCTTTAACAAATTTTCTTTTTACACCGATTAAACCACCGGGGTTACTCGTAACAATAAAAAGTAAGCCGCTATTTTTATCAAAGGAATACCCGGCCCAAATCCTTGGGGTAATATTACCGCTTTTAATACTAGTATCCCATTTTTTTTCACCGGTTTCTAGATCATAGGATTTAATGCCAGTCCAATTATGAGCAACAATCACATTATTTTTCGTAATTACAGGAGGAAATAAACTTAACTCCGTACCAAAAACACCATTGTTACCAATTGATTTATCAACTGTGCCGGTCAATTCATTGATCGCAAACACCCCTTTTCTAGTCGGAACAAATAAGGTTGGCCTATCCAGCTTCTTAAAAACTATTCCTCTTCGACCAACGGGCTTAGCAAGCTTTATGCGCCATTTTTCAACTCCAGTTGCCGGGTTAATTGCTATCAGATTTCCATCCAAAGAGACCGTGACCAGACTAGTTCCAGTAAAAACGGGAGATGATTGGACGGTGTTTCTAGTTTCGGTAACAAAACCACTTTTAAAGATCCAAGCTGGTTTTAGATCAGTTAAATTCGTAGGTTTTATTGAATCAAGCGATGAAAATTTTTCAGATTTATAATGACTATTGTTGTAATTCCAATGCGGATTCTTTTTCAAAGGCTGAGCAAGTCCATCCTCAATATAAAAAAAACAGGCGGCTAAAATTGCAAAAAGATGGATGGTTACAAGCATTAGAGATTTGATTTTTATCATAGTAATAGGTGCCACCAATGTTTTGCCGTCGTAATGAATTATCTATCCAAAACTATCAGTCCCTAGTAGAACCATTAGTGGTGGAATTTTAAATATATTTATTTTTTATTTATAGTCAAATACCATTCAGCGGTTGCTTTGAGGCCGGCATCCATTGTTATAGGGGGTTCCCAGTTAAGTTCTTTACAAAAATCGGAGCCATCCACTCTCAATGAGTTTATCAACCTGCCCGCTGCAAATTGTTGACCAGCTAAAACGCCTATCAGACGGAGCAATGTTAGTGGAAAGGGAAACAAACGCACGTTCTTTTCCATAGCCGCCGCAATTTTCATGAGAAATTGAGGGCTGGACACTTCCTCCTGATCACATACAAAATACGTCTTGTTAATGGCATTGGGATAACTAGCCATAACGGTAATCGCTGACACCAAGTTATCAATATAAATAAAACTCAGGCGATTTTTTATTGTTTTAAGGGGAAGTGGCCAGCCGTAAGAAATTGCTTTAAACATCGTCAGGATATTATTTGTTACACCTGGACCATAGATAGGCGGCACCCGTAAAATAACAACCTCCAGAGCCGTTCCCTTAGCCACCAAGAGTAGACTATCC
>JAPYPM010000224.1 GCA_029937635.1 Nitrospinaceae bacterium | reverse complement strand
TCAAAATTAGATAGAATTTTATTTTTACAATGAATTAAATCATAGAAAAAACTTTTGATTTCGATACTTGGCATAACTATCCTTGGGAATAAAATTCATGAATTATTACTTTACAAACTAGTAATATTTAAGCACAGACATTCTTCATCTTATAGAAATCTTGACTAAAAGAGAATAATAATACACGTTTTTATTTTCTCTAATCCACTTAATTCAATTTAATTATTTTTTTATATCGCTATAATCACATCATTGAAATTTGAGAAGTAGTTTTATGGATGAAATGATATACAGGTTGGTCGCTTTTACTGGTTTTTTTATAATTTCCTTTATAGCTTGGTCAACAGGAAATAAAGGTCAAATAAACAAAAAAACCATTCTAGGTAGTATTTTTTTGGCTTGGTCTATTGGTGTAATGACTTTTTGGTTTCCTTGGACCCGAACAGCCTTGGAGTGGTTAAACAACGTCCTCATATCAGTATTGCAAGCATCACAGAAAGGGTCAATTTTTCTATTTGGACCTTTAGCTATTGGCCCAGGTGAGTTTTTGTCAGATGGAACCCAGTCGATAGGTTTTGTTCTTGCTTTACAAGTTTTACCTTCAGTAATTTTTTTTTCGGCCATAATAAGTTTATTATATTACCTAAATGTCATCCAAACATGTGTCAATGGCTTTGCAAAGTTTTTCTACAAATCAATGTCACTTTCTGGAGCCGAGTCATTTTCAGCCGCTGCTAGTATTTTTTTTGGCATTGAGTCTTCCCTTACTATACGTAATTATCTTGATCGAATGTCACAATCTGAACTTCTTACTTTAATTACCTGCATGATGTCGACTGTAGCGACAACGGTAATGGCAGTTTATGTAATCGCTTTAAAAGAAGTTTTTCCTCAAATTGCAGGACATCTAATTTCCGCTTCAATAATTTCTATACCTTGTGCCATTTTAATCAGCAAATTATCCCTACCAGAAAATGAATCTCCTCAAACATTAGGATCTGTTCCTAACGATATTTCAGAAGAAATCTTTACTAATAATCCAATAGGTATAAACACAAAAAAACCTACGAATGTGATGGTTGTCTTAATGGAAGGTGGTGCCCTAGGAGTTAAACTTGCTATTTCTATAGCGACACTACTAATAATCATACTAGGGCTTCAAGAAATAGTAGACCTTATTCTTAACCTTATCCCGAAAATATATGGGGAACCCATCTCCATTAATCGTATTTTTGGATGGATTGTTTGGCCTTTTACTTTATTGATTGGTTTAAAGCCTGATGAGTGGGAAATGGGTTCTAAAATATTAGGATCACGTTTTATTGAAACAGAAGTATCAGCTTATTTTCAACTCGCTGCTATTCAGTCCAATCAAACACAGGTTTTTTCTTTGCGATCCTTTACGGCTTTAATTTATTCGTTGTGTGGTTTTGTGCACCTAGCAAGTCTAGGAATTTTTATTGGTGGATTGACAGCTATTATTCCATCGAAGGCCAAAGAAATATCAATACTTGGACTACGAGGTCTATGGACAGCATTTTTAGCTACGCTACTAACCGGCTCTATAGCGGGAGCACTGGCATATACATAAATTCATACGTATATAGATCACAAAATATATTCTTGTGATAAAAAATCTGATAACATATTAAAAAAATATTTTTCAAAACAAACATCAAACTATTACAAATAATTATGACTCAAAAAGAACGCTTTATTGATAATGACGATGACACACTAACCGACACTCGTTACAATGTAATGTGGTTAAAAAAAGACAGTTACCAGGTTAGAGGGAAATGGTGTACTTGGAAAGGTGCCAATAAATTTGTACAAAAACTTAACGATGAAAAGTTTGCTGGATACGATGACTGGCGATTACCAAAAAAAACTGAGGCACGAAATTTGTACGAGCATGAAAGTAAAAATACCGACTTCAATGGAGACATAGTACATATTGACCTGAAATTTCCAGAAGGATGTGGTTTTACATATTGGTGCGACGAGGAATCTGGCATCAACGCAATGGTTTATAATTTTTACAGTGACCGTGCATACCAAGTAAGACGCAAGACAAAAGATGAAAGTTTTATGTCCTGCAGACCAGTTCGTTCATCAGGCCCAGAAGTGAAAAAATTTGGTAGAATTTCAGAAACAGGAAGAAGTCGCAGAGAGTGACTTATAAAACATTCCGCTGGTTCTTTTAATGCTTTTTAAAACACACCCTAATTTCCCCATTTAACTTCTGCAATGACCCCAACACGAGCTACTTTTGTCGAAATCAACCTCGAATCATTTTGCCATAATCTACGTTCCATAAAATCTCTCATAGGAAATAATGTTAAGACTATGGCAATTCTCAAAGCAGACGCATACGGTCATGGAGCAATTCAATGTGCACACGCTGCTGTCAAAGAACAAGTTGACTATATAGGAGTGGGAATAATTCAAGAAGGAATCGAACTACGTGAAAGCGGAATCACCTCCCCCATACTTGTTCTAGGAGGCATTTATTCAAATGAAATTGAAGATCTCATCAAGTATAAACTTTCTACCAGTCTCTCCAATTCAGTTATGGCAACTTCTATTTCCAAACAGGCAGGACATGCTAATACTAATGTGGGTGTCCACATAAAAATTGACACTGGTATGGCAAGGTTAGGGGTTCAACCAAAAGATTTCACAAGTCTACTTGATAAAATCACAAGCTGTAAAAACCTAAAAATCGAAGGATTCTTTACACATTTGTCTTCTGCAGATGAAGAAGATCCCAAAACAACGCACCTCCAAATATCTATTTTCGCAAATGTATTAAAGGCATTAACTTCCAAGAATTTACCTAAAATAATTAACCGGAACGAACACAGACTTTCTCATATGGCAAATACCGCTGGTCTCTTGCGCTTCCCTGAAAGCAGATTTGATTTAGTTCGACCTGGTATCAGTCTATTTGGTTCTTTTCCATCTCCTACGACAGCTTCAGCATTTGATGTATTAAAAGAGGAAAATAGAGTAGCCAAACTACGCCCAGTCATGACTTGGAAAACAAAGATTATGCAAATACAAACATTGCAAAAGGGCGTTCCTGTAAGCTATGGAGGTAGTTATATTACAAAAAAAAATAGGACACGAATTGCAACAATTCCGATTGGATATGCTGACGGATTAAGACGTTGTCTTTCAAACCACATGGAGCTTCTTGTAAAAGAAACGAGAGTAAAACAAGTTGGAACTATCTGTATGGATATGTGTCTAATTGATATTACTGACCTTCAGAACGTAGAGATAGGAGAAGAAGTTGTTATTTTTGGAAAGCAAGGAAATAACCAAATCAAAGTAGAAGAGTTAGCTACAAAAGCAAATACTATTCCCTATGAAATTCTTTGCGGAGTCGGTAAACGCGTTCCCCGCATCTATACTAAAAAGTAACCATCCCCATCATTTTTTTAGTGAAGGCAAATCTGCCAGCGATTTTAAATTATTTTTTTTACAGTAACCACAAAGTCCATCAATGACTTTCATTGTAATAGATGGGTCAATATAATTTGCAGTTCCAATTTGTATGGCACTTGCCCCTGCAATTAAAAATTCTAAGGCATCCTCAACTGAGGAAATTCCTCCTATCCCTATAACAGGAATTTTTACCGTGCGGGCGGCCTCGTAAACCATAGCCAGTGCCATCGGTTTAATAGCAGGCCCTGAAACCCCTCCAGTCGTGTTTGCTAGCCATGGTTTTCCTGATTCAACATCAATCTTTAAACCTACAAAAGTGTTAATTAATGAAAGAGCATCTGCACCGCCACCTTCAGCAGCCAAAGCCAATTCTGTTATATCTTTAACATTAGGCGAAAGCTTTATGATTAAGAATTTTTTAGTTACTTTTCTAACAGATTCTACGACTTGCTTAAGAGTCAACGAATCCGAACAAAACCGAGCACCTCCCTTTTCAACATTGGGACAAGACACATTCATTTCCAGAGCATCTACC
>JAPYPM010000223.1 GCA_029937635.1 Nitrospinaceae bacterium | reverse complement strand
CATTCGCGGAATTCCCACTCTTTTGTTTTTTAAGGGTGGTAAAGTGGTTCAGCAGATAACAGGGGTCAAATCCAAAGCTGAAATTAAAAAAATAATCGATGAAAACCTGGTTTAATTTTTTGCGTTGTATAGAACCAAATCGTTTACTACGATTTTCTTGGCTATAAAACATCAGTACGTTACAGAAAAACTAGTTTAACCCTCTTTGTTTTATCTCTGTCAACACTCTTAGGGCCATTTGATTTTTTGGCTGTAGGCGCAAGACAGTGTTAAACATTTCCACGGCTTTCTTAAGGTTATTTAACCGCAAATAACCCTGCCCTAGCAACAAGAAAATTGTTGGATCGCCTGGATGTAACTCCAAAGCTATCTTCAACTCTTGGAGAGATTCTTCATAGCGGGCGCTATATGAGTACACCTCACTTAGACGGATATGAAACCAGTGACTATTTGGATTTATTTCAATTGATTTTTTTGTATATTCTTCCGCAAGTTTAATATTTCCCATTTTATAATAGATGATTCCTAACATGCTATAAGCCTTAGAATCATTTTTGAAGTGTTGAATATAACGAGTGATGTTCTCTTTTGCTAAATTAAGTTGGTCTCGTTTAAAAAAAATGACCGCTTTATTGAATAGCATCTTAGGTGAAGCCTCGAGTTTGCTATCAATTCTCTGATTGGATTTCCTGATCGTTTCGATCACTTTAAAATTTGTTATATCGATCGCCTCATTGACGATTTTCGTTTGTGGAATGATTTGGTTTTTGACAAAGTAATTAAACAATAAAATCGCAGTCAGCATATGTCCTGCCGGGGTCCAATGGTGGTCTTCTCTATAGTAAAGAGGAATAAGGTGTTTGGTTTGAAATCGAGATAAGGATCGCAGCAAATCAAATGTTATATTCTCTGATTCAAAGCTTATTCTATCAGGACGTTTCATGACCCCCAAGACTTCTTGGGAAAGGGGTACATTGACAAGGAGCAACTTGACTTCCATTTGTTTTGCTAGCTTAGATATTTCATTAATCAAAAAATAATACTGAATGGATTTGGTGGTTGTATTTTGATTTGAGATTTGCGATGCGGGGGTTACCCAAACAATTTTGTCGACTTTTTTTAGGCCAATATTTTTAACAAAATACTCCAAAGAACCGGGGGGTGGGGGTTGAGTGGTCTTGCCCTTAAGCAATAATTTACTTAATCTGTAACGAATAAGATTGAGCAAATGAGAGGAACGCGTGAAAGATTTATAAATTTCGCTTTGCTGAAGGATCTGTAGGAATTGTTGTGAAAAACTGCTTTCGTTTGGTCGAACCTCCCATTCATCTAAAAATACTTTAACCTCTTTATTTGATGTTCTTTTGTAACTAAGGTTTTTAAATTCAATTTTATCGTGGGGAATATTGGTGATATCGTCAATGTATGTAGTGGTTATAATCAGATCAGGGGAGTATTTATACCCTTCATTTTTCAAAAACAAATAATATTCCAACGGACCCCAACTAGGAGCCCCTGCATTAATAACCTCAAAAATTATTTCACGAGATCTTCTATTGATTATTTTTTCAAGATGATAGGTTAGGTTTTCGTCATTATTTGTCCCAATCCCGAAAAGCATAGAGTCTCCAAGGCAAAGTATTCGAAACGTATTTTCAGGTTTTTTGTAAGAGATATTTTTTGTTATCCGCAAGTGTTTTTCGTTCGTCTGAATTTGGTAAGTATATCCGCCACCTGTGGTAGCCTCTTCGTCGTAATTGTCTTTTAAAGCATTAGGGATACCAAACGCTAACGTTGTGTAGCCGGGGACAATATTCTGAGGAATAAATATTCTGATGAAAACTTCTAAAATAGAGAAGGCAAGAAAAAAACAAAAGATAAAAATAGTAAAGTGTTTCAGGTATCTAAGTATTAGCACGAGAGTCTTCAAAACTGGAAATAGATGAACCCCTTGTGGTCTATTGGGGCAAAAATAAAAATTAGTAATATCATCAAAGCAATATATAGATGGGAGGCAAAAGTTCCCGGCTTAAAAGTCAGGCTGTCTCGCTTGGTTACATGAAACCATAAATGGATAATTATCATGCAAGGTATAAAAAAGAGGTTTTCTAGGGAAAGGAACGTCCAGTTCAAGATACTTGGTTCCACTCGCAACAACTTTTCATAAATTTGCACCGCTGTGTCCAAATTTTCTGAACGGAACAGCACCCAACCGAAGCAAACAAATAAATAAGTTGATGCCCACTTACACAGAGTCAAAAATACATTAGGAGCGACTCTTCCTCTCAGAAAAAATATCATAATACGGTTTATCATAAGACCCACACCATGAAACATTCCCCACAAAACAAATGTCCAATTGGCTCCGTGCCAGAGGCCACCCAAGAGCATCGTCATAGAAGCATTGATGCAGGTTCGCGCTAAACCCTTTCTATTACCTCCCAAAGGAATGTAGAGATAATCTCGCAACCAAGAAGTAAGCGAAATATGCCACCTCCGCCAAAAATCAAATAAGTCGGTTGCTAGGTAGGGCGTCCTGAAGTTTACCGGCAAAACATATCCTAGGCTAAGAGCAGTTCCAATAGCCATTTCAGAATAGCCACAAAAATCGCAAAATATTTGTACTGAATATCCTATAATCGCAACCCAAATGGCAAGGCTGTCATAAGATCCTGGATTTCCAAATATGGGATCGATAATTGTGGCAACATTATCCGCGATGACTACTTTTAGAAAGAGGCCATAGAGAAAAATCTGCAACCCAATGACAAAGCTTTCGGCAGAAAACTTTGTTGGACGAAGCAATTGGGGTAAAAAATGACTAGCACGGACAATTGGCCCGGCAACGAGCTGGGGGAAGAAGGCTACATAAAAGGCAAAGTCAATGGGGTCTCTGGTTGGTTTTAACTTTTTGAAATAAATGTCTAATGAATAACTTATTGACTGAAATGTGTAGAAGGATATACCGACAGGCAAAATCACATTTAAATGAGCCATTGTGAAATTTAAATTTGAAAGAGCAAGGTTTGCGGATTCTATGAAAAAATTACAATATTTGAAAAACCCCAGGATTCCGAGGTTGACTACGAGGCTCAGGATAAGAAAAGTTTTCTTAATTTTTTTATCTTCAGTCTGGTAAATTCGCGAACCTGCCCAAAAATCAACCAACGTTGAAATTATAATCAATGCGAGAAAACGAGCATCCCAATGGGCGTAAAAATAATAACTAGCCCCTAGCAAAAATATTTTGTTAATTCTTAATATAAAGAAAGACGTTTTAAATCGACGGGCAAGGATATTCAATAAAAAGCTGACCGTGTAAACAATGGTGAAGAAATAAAAAAAAGTGATGCTATGAAATAACATTAGTGAGTTTTCTAGGTTTAGGTGATGACAACACTTCGCCTATTGTTTTTTATGATCTAGTTACTTTGAAATTGATGTTGCATCACTTCTAGCGTTTGCATCTAGTGTTATCAATTACTTCCAAAGGCTATAGCGACTACGTCGGTTTTATTTAAACAGAGTTTGATTTTAGGGGAGAGAAATTAGGTTAGACAGATTGGTACACAGGGTTTAAACCAAGGCTTTCAATCATCTCGATATCTCTTTTTGGGTCCTGCCCTTTGGTTGTAAGGTAGTTTCCTCCGAGAATACCATTTGCTCCAGCGGCAAAAATCTGTTTCTGATGGTTGGTGAATACTTCTTCGCGTCCACCGCAGACAAATAGATCAATGGTTGGAAGGACTAGTCTAAGCATGGCTATGGTCCGAAGCGCTTCATAAAGTTCCATTAGATCCAAGTTTTCTAGCGCAGTTCCTTCCATCGGTTTGAGGAAGTTAATCGGGAATGACTGTGTTTCAAGATCTCGAATATCTATGGCAAGCTCTACCCGTTGAGCAAAAGTTTCTCCCATCCCAAAAATGCCTCCAACGCAAACTTGGAGCCCGGCTTCTTTAGCGTTTTTTACTGCTAATAGTTCATCTTCATAATTATGGGTAG
>JAPYPM010000222.1 GCA_029937635.1 Nitrospinaceae bacterium | reverse complement strand
GCAACTGATTCGTAATCAGTAGGTCGGCGGTTCAATTCCGCCCGCTGGCTCCATTAAAACAAAGACTTATAGCTTGATAGCTATAAGTCTTTTGTCGTTTTAGTGGTTAACGTTTTATTGACTAATGTTGATTTTAGGCTCTTATGGGTATATTCTTTAATCAGAAGTTAAACGTATTCTTCACTATTTTTATTTCTGATGAGCAATCAATACGACCAATTTAAATTAAAAAGTGGCAAAGTTCTTGTCTATAGACGTGATGACTGCGGTGGCGGTTTTCACTGCAGGATGAGATTCAGAGGACAGCGTGGATATGTAATCAAGTCGCTCTGGACCAAAGACAAGGAAGAAGCCACCAGAGATGCAGAGCGAATTTACGACGAGCTGAATTACAAGCTGACTAAAGGCTTGTCTATAGATGGAAGAAAATTCAATAAGGTCTGCAATCAATACCTCAGTCATCTTGCAGAACAGGTTGAGCTTGGCAAAGCGAAAGAAAAGAAACTTAAAGACTATAGCCTGATTTGCAAACGATACCTTCAAAACTACTTTGGCAAAAAAGATATAGATAAAATAAGTGATGCAGATTTGAGTGATTATAGAGATTGGAGAAACGCTTATTGGATTACAGGTGAAGGCAAAAAGATTAAACACATCAAATATGGAAGAAATGGAAAAGTAGTCAAATCCAAGGCACGACACAAGATTCCAAGTTCAAGCACGATGAATACAGAAGAAACTGTGCTACGAGGAGTCTTTGAACACGGAATCAAGAAAGGCTTTATTAGCAGAGGTGAAATTCCAAACATAAAAAGCGGGCGAGTCAGGTCAAATCGCAGGCCAAGCTTCACACTTGAAGAATATAGAATGCTTAGGGTGGTGAGCCGTGCTCGCTGTCGCAAAGCCCCAAGTGAAGCCATAAAACGGAAGCGACTCATTCTTCACGAGTTTATTCTAGTGATGGCAAATACAGGAATGCGACCTATTGAAGCGAAGACCTTGAGATGGCAGGATATTGGTTCCCACGTTTCCACTCAAAATGGGAAGAGGCACGTAGTTCTGTCGGTTAGAGGTAAGGATAAGAAACGAGACTTAATTGCCCAGCCTTCGACGGACACATACCTTAAACAAATCCGTGAAAGGCAGGAAGCCTATGCTCAGGAACACGAATACAAGATAAAGAAAGAGGACTTTATATTTTCGAATGAGCTTGGAAATCAAATAAATAGTTTCAAGGCGGGGTTTGATAATCTGCTCAAAGAAGCTGACCTTGTATTTGATAATCACGGGTTGAAAAGAAGTATCTACAGCTTGCGTCATCTTTATGGAACATTCAGATTGGTTTATGGAAATGTAGATGTTTTCTTTCTGGCTGAAAATATGGGAACTTCAGTGGATATGATTAAACGGCATTACTCGCACCTAAAAATAACCCAGGTTGCAGACCACCTGACGAGATTCATCAAGAATTGAGTCTGGGGTGGACTAGTGCAAAGCTCCTACAACTCCTTTTTAAACTGGTTAAAAAAATACCCCCACAACCCTTTGCAAAAACACTCCCCCCTCCTCTTGCCTACTTCATAAATCATCCAAAATGCGGTATTCTCACCATATGAATAAACAACTCACATTCTTACTCTCACTCACCCTCCTGTTTTTAGTTGGTTGTCAAACTGTTGGCGTGAATGACAACCAAAGTAAAGACTACACAGAAGAAGTAAGATTGCATCGTCTCTCTGCAGAACAGGGGAATGAAAAGGGACAAATTAACTTGGGTGTGATGTATGACAAAGGACAAGGAGTTTCACAAGACTATGTATTAGCTCATATGTGGTTCAGTCTTGCTAGTACTAAGGGAATAAAAAAGGCAATAGAAAAAAGAAACTCCGCAGAAAGTAAAATGTCTCCAACACAAATAACAAAAGCACAAGAGATGGTAAGAAACTGGAAACCAACCAAGAAATAGCCCAAACAAATGAACAAATAACTCACATTATTACTATCACTCACCTTTCTGTTTTTGTTTAGTGGTTCTGTTTATGGTGAAGAACCAGGAGTCAAAAAGGAATACTGGGACAGTGGGAAGTTGAAGAAAGAACACCATTGGAAGAATGGAATAGAGAATGTTTTGAGAACAGAATGGTCAGAAGAAAACATTTGAAGGAAACTTTGTAGATGGAAATGAACGATAACCTGTAATCCCAGACCTCACATCTTCCACTCCACC
Source organism: Nitrospinaceae bacterium (assembly GCA_029937635.1). Lineage (GTDB taxonomy): Bacteria > Nitrospinota > Nitrospinia > Nitrospinales > VA-1 > Nitromaritima. Next base: position 1,781 of record JAPYPM010000222.1, on the reverse strand, counting down.
ATCCTCTTGACCGATGACGCAGAATACCGATTCCCTTTTGATGTAACCATTTCATTATTTTCCAAATCTATTGCAATCTTCATCAACGACATTCGTTTTCCACCTTTTGGTTTTCTATATAAGTCTTTTGCAAATTTGATGACATCTGGGCGAGTCTCCCAAAGAGATTTTCTACCTTCACATTTATCAGTTTCTTCCCGTTTCTTGTCTCTTGCAGACTTTAATTTTTCCACCAGAGATGTCTTTTCCAGTTCAGCAACACTCCCTAAAATCTGTCGCATAAATTTATTGGTAGGGTTGGTTCCCGTAAAACTCTCTGGTGCATCCACAGGGATTATCTGTAAATGACCCTTATTCAAACTCTGGATTGAAAATTCCGATATAAGTAAATCCCTTGATAGACGGGACGCATTCTCAATCAGGATGGTTTTGATGTCATCCTTCTTACAGAATTCCATAAGTTCCCGAAATGCAGGTCGTCTATGCAGATATGTGACCCCACTGACAACATCATAGAACGAGCCAGACACTGATTGACCATTATTATGTGCATACTCCCTGCATACCCGCTCCTGTCTCTTACGACTATCCTTATCGTCACCAGAGTTCGTTTTTGATGAAGTCCTTGAATATATAACTACTCTTTCTAGTTTCTTTTTACTCATATCTACACCTATAAATAATCACATAAATCATTATATTATAGTTGATTATAGCATATATCATACTTAATTCTGAAGAAAAAAGTATGTTTTAACGAAAAAAATACCCCCACACCTGCAAAACCCAAATTTATTTATATACATAGTAAGACAAGGCAATATTCCTAGTTACCAAATAATACTACCAAGCCGGCGTATCTAAACCTGATAAGGAGATAAAAAAATGAGACTTTCCAAATCAACACTGAGAGAAGAAACAGAGTACTGGTTGCTTGAGACTACAAATGTAAAGTCTATGACAGATGCATTATTCGTAACACTCACAATTCCCCCAGACTCCATATCCTCATATAAGAGAAAAAATGGATTTATCGATATGCCAAACAGAGAGGTTTGTATTTCTATGTTACGAAACCTCAAAAACAGAATAAAAAAAAAGTTTTATGGTCGTCAAAGTTGGAGGGGTTGGTTTATCCCGGTTATTGAGGGGAATGGAAAAAATAAAAACTTCCACTTTCATATATTAATTTCTACCCCAGATAAAAACTCAAAAATTAAATATAGAGAGGAACTGCGAGAATATATTGATGATTGCTGGAAACGAGTAGTGAAAAGGAATTGGGTTTCAATAAAAATAGATGAAGCAAATGACCTGAAACGAAGGGTTCAATACATTTGTAAAGAAATAACCCACATCACTAGTGATTGTATTGTTACCGAATTGTTGGAAGATAATAACCGATTGCCGATTTAGGCAATCCCTTTGCGATGTCCTGTAAAAACACTCTGTCTTAGGGTTTTGAGAGTTTCACCACAACCCATCTCGGACGAGTTGTAAATTGGGGCCAAGGCAATTTTCAGATTGCTCTAGAGAGATAGTTGTATCTAAAATCAGTAATAACTAGAAAGAAGAGTAGAAATAATGAAACAGATAACCATAGAGAAGATATGAATAAATAATCAAAGAGATTGCGAAGAATAAACAGATTACACAAACAAACAACACCAGATAAGTCCCTCATTACAAGAATAATACTATTAAAACAACCGAGAATTAGAAGAGGAGTTGCAAGAATGAAAACATATAAAACTTTTATAATGGAGGTGCAGGAAGAAACA
>JAPYPM010000221.1 GCA_029937635.1 Nitrospinaceae bacterium | reverse complement strand
GACTTGGCTTTGGCCTTTGACTTTATTTTCGGCTTTTCCTTAGCTTTTTGTTTAACTATTGTTTTAGCCACAAAATCTCCTAATGCATTATCACTAATAATTATGATGCCATGCCCTGCAATAGAGCATCTGTATCCCACAGTAAAAATTTTAACGATACTTATTGCAGGCTCTGATTGTTTTTATAGGCGAATAGACATTTCGTCAAGAAAAGAATACAAATAGATCACCTTTCGGTAAAAAATATCTAAACTTCAAAAATTTCACTAAACACTAATTGACCCTCTAAAAACACTAATGTTTTGGATAAAAAGAATCAGTTGCCTTTTCAAGCTCCGCAACGGCGACATTCAGAGTATAAATAGAATCCAAGTAACTACTAAAAATTCGAGTATATATCATAAGGGCTTCAAACAGTTCTTGAGAATCACCGATTCCAAAATCATAGTTAGCCACCTCTGAAATAAGCAAAGCTCTGGTAATTTTTCGGTTCTTTCCGCTTAACAATAACTTATCTCTTGATGACGTTACATCTAAAAATGCTTTATACAGTAATAGTCCATTTTCTTCGGTCAGATTTATAGATTGCTCGCCATGGATTTCATTGGGGACAATACCCACCTTGTCAGTTATTTTTTTCGATTGTAAATTTAATTTTTTCGCCTTCAAAAAATCATCAAAACTTGTGTATGGGAAGTCTATAGGAGTAGGGTCTCTGAATATAATATTATTGCCATCTCGAAGTTCTTGATCAATCAATTTACCTAAGTTTAGCTTTCCAATTTGAAGGCCATGATTTAAATCAATAATATTATTCAAGGTGTTCGATAATCCTAATTTTAGCTTGGTAAGATCTGATTGAGACACATCCCCTTCCCCTGAGTCAAAATTTTCCTTAGCCTTCTCAATAGCTTTTTGAAAGTGGCCTCGAACCTCATTTGCATTACCTAGCTGCTCCATTTGTGTTTCTATTTGGTAAAAGTATTTTTTTACAAGGAAGGTAATGTTTTCAGGAGGTAAATACTTACTATCTGATTTATTTTTTAAGTTATAATCTAAGGCTAGCTCAATTAACTTCTGAAGAGACATTGTTGCTCTAGCCTTTGTATCTACTGCCCATAAAAAACAAACTCCCGTTTGTAATAAAAAAACTAACACTAGCGCTATTATAAAGCGAGTATGAGTTGACGCGACTGAAACACTGCGTAAAAATATCTTTCGCATAATAATTGACTTTTGCTGCAACATTCTCAGGAAATACTTAAGGAGATGTAAGGGGTGCCATAATAAAAAAGGGGCACTAAGAGTAGTCCTTAAAAAGAGACCTTGATGGCAACCAAGGCAGCAGAAAATCTCCGCAACATCTCTAGTTTAAAGACGGTGCCCAACTAAATGGACAAAGCTCAGTGCCCCCGACTTGGATACAGGCTAGCACGTAGGCTAAAGATTTGTCAATTAATTTCAAAATGAGCAGGCCTAATATACCGTATTAATAATATATTTAAACCTTTGCAAATAAACGTATTAATTTAAATATGTCTATTTTATGAGCTTTTATTTAAAATAATATGATTAATTTTGTGTCACTTAATCCTACCATTTATTGGATAAATTCTATTGGCACTGGTACAAACGTTAGAAAAAAGATAGCTATCGCTGCATATCCTGCAATTTTATGATTTTTTTGGAGTAAGCCCCCTTCATCATCCTCTAGTGGAACGGACTTAAAACGGGTGAGCAACAACAGTAAAATCACCCATACCCCCCAGTTTGGCCAAAAGTAAACTAGAAAAAGTAAAAAAGCGAAAAAATATTTAGCCCAGGTTTTGGATTTTTTACCAATAAGAGCATAAAGTATATGCCCACCATCTAATTGACCAATTGGAAATAAATTAATCGCAGTCACAAACAAACCTACCCATCCTGCAAGCGCTACCGGGTGTAATTGAATATTAAAATCTACAGATAATGGAGTCACTCCAAGAATAGCCTTTGAGAGCATAATCATAATAATCGAGCTACCAAATGAAAACCCGCTTTGTCCTGTTGGAGCAACAGTTTCGGAAAGAAATAAACCTATGATTAATGTGGGTACAGCCACAATGAACCCAGCAATAGGTCCAGCTGCTCCAATTTCCATTAATACGCGCCTATTAGGAATAGGATCTTTAATCACAATCATCGCACCAAATGTGCCTAGCAAAAAAAGACCTGGAGGAGCAGGAATAAACAGTGGCAGTGTTGTTCTAACGCCATTTTTTACGCCCGCAAAATAATGGCCAAACTCATGGGCTCCCAGTATCAGGAACAGACTTAATGCATACAATTCTCCACCCGCAAGGTAGGTTGTATATAGGGTCAACCCAAGCAAAATAAAAAAAAGAACCCAACTTTTTAAAGTAGGCATTTTTCTATCATTAAATTGCAAGCTCGGATGATTGACTTCACCACCTGTATCTGTGGTTTTATTCAAGTAGTCGCCTTGTGGGATATTTCATCCATAAATCAATAAAATTGATCAGGAGAGAGGTAACTGATTATGCTTAAACTCCCGAGCATTATCACCAGAATATTCGGCCACTGTCTGTCCAGTACCAATTAACTTATATTTATAGATAACCAGTCCATCTAGGCCAACGGGGCCCCTAGCATGAGTTTTATTGGTGCTAATACCAATCTCCGCTCCCAAACCAAACCGAAATCCATCAGCAAAGCGGGTAGATGCATTCCATAAGACACTCGAAGAATCAACTTCATTAAGAAATCTCTCGGCACGCAAAGCATCCTCTGTAATAATACTATCCGTATGTCCTGAGCCATGCATATTGATAAACTTTATGGCCTCTGACAATTTAGATACTACCATTATAGAAAGCTTAAGATCCGTATATTCAGTGTCCCAATCTTTCTCTAAAGCGGGCTTAATATTAGAAATAATTTTTTGCGTACTATTACAGCCAACAAGTTCAACTTTTTGCAAGCAAAACTGTTTAACTAAAGGAGGAAGTATTTTTTGAGCAATATCTTCGTGTACAAGAAGAGTTTCCATGGCATTACATGCCGCTGGGTATTGCAGTTTTGAATCCAGCGCAATCGAAATAGCCTTTTCTGGTTCTGCTTTTGAGTCAATATAGCCATGACAAATGCCCTCGGAATGACCAAGGACCGGTATTCGAGTATTTTCTTGAATATATTTCACAAAATCGTTACTACCACGCGGAACGATAAGATTAATGTTTTTCTCTTCTTTCAACATATCCGCAACTTCAGAGCGAGTTTTAATCATTTGCACCGACCCTGTAGGCACTCCATCAACCTGCTCAATAGCATCAATAATCAATGAAGCGATCATTTTATTTGAATGTTGTGCTTCTTTACCCCCTTTAAGAATAACTGCATTACCTGACTTAAAGCATAATGAAGAAATTTGTGGTACAGCATCTGGGCGAGACTCAAAAATAGCCCCAATAACTCCTATGGGACAGGTCACTCTGTATAAAGTCAAACCTTCATCCATTTCTATCGCCATCTGTTTCTGACCAACCGGATCTTCAAGACTGATGACGCTTCTAATTCCTTTCGCCATCCCCATGATCTTATTTTCATTTAAACGAAGTCGAGCTATAAGAGGACCTGATATATTTTCACTTTGAGCAAACTCAAGATCTTTAACATTTTCTTGAAGTATAGATAAACAACCATCCTCAATAGCTGAAGCGGCTACTTCCAACGCTCTATTTTTAATGTCGACGGACAAATGCGCTAGCTGCAAAGACGCCGCTTTTGCTATAAAAGAAATTTCAGATACTGTTTTTTCAGCAGCCATGGCTAGTTAAATAAAATTTAAAATATTTGCATAAAGGTTTAACAGGAATTTTCTACATTTCTAACAATACCGTTTCACAAAGAGCCTAAGTATTTAATTTATAACTTAACATCCTTAACTGCTTGCAAGTTGTAAAGTTTCCAATAAATTCCTCTATTAAGCAGTAATTCTTTTTGTGTCCCATATTCTGCCATACGCCCCTCTTTAAGAACTAAAA
>JAPYPM010000220.1 GCA_029937635.1 Nitrospinaceae bacterium | reverse complement strand
GAACTTACCAACAAAGCATAGTTAATATGAAATGTCCTGCCTGCTCAAATCTTGAAAATCGAGTCATTGATTCTCGTTTAAATAAAGAGGGTAATAGTACTCGCAGGAGGCGTGAATGTATTAGTTGTAACGAGCGTTTTACTACCTATGAAAGGGTAGAAAAGTCACTTCCCTACATAATAAAAAAAGATGGTCGCAGGGAAGAGTTTAATCGCGAAAAAATATTATCAGGTGTTAAGAAGGCCTGTCAAAAAAGACCGATTAGTGTTAAACAAATAGAAATGTTAGTTGATAACGTTGAACAATACTGTCAGGATTTAGGAGAAAAAGAAATTTCTGCAGTTATCGCTGGAGAAAAAATAGTAAAAGAACTCTACAACCTAGATGATGTTGCTTATGTTCGGTTTGCATCTGTATATAGATCATTTAAGGACGTAAACGAATTTATGGTAGAGCTTAAGGACATACTTAAAAATAAAGAACATGAAAAGCATAACTAGTATTTGAAATATAAAAGAAGTTCAGTGCCAGCTCTTCATAGTGTAAATGTTAATTTCCTTCCTGAAGACTCTTTTAGTTCTATTGAATCCAAGAATTCAAAATGTTACGATTACGTATTAATTTCTATGTATAGCGGAATCTCTTTAATCGGGCATCATTTAGGTTTATTCGAGTTCTATTTATGGAAAATATTACCTTTAATATTACCCTGTTAATATATCTCATTTCCACGTTAGGTTACACACTCTATCTGGTATACCGAAAGCCTGTAGTAAAATTAATTTCCTTTTATTCATTGGCATTAGGTCTGTTTTCCCATACCACCACAATATTTATCCGTTCGATTGAAACAGGCCACGGTCCATATACAACGGGTTTCGAAATAACGTCATTTTTCTCATGGGTTCTGGTTATTATTTTTTTTATTACTGAATGGAAGTACAAGATTAAAGATTTAGGAGCTTTTATTATTCCAGTGGTATTTATGATATTTTTGTATTCAGCTTTTCAATCAAGAGAATATTCTATGATAGATGAATCATTAACCATGTTCTGGCTAACGATTCATCGCACGCTATCAATTATTGGTTATGCAGCTTTTGCAATCGGGTTTGGTGTTGCTGTTATGTACCTTATTCAGGAGAATCAAGTTAAAAGAAAAAAAATTGGTGTCATGTACTTCAGAATGCCATCCCTTGAAGTTCTTGATAATTTAAACTACAAAGTAATTGCCATTGGATTTCCTTTATTTACTCTTGGTTTTATGACTGGATCAATCTGGAATATTAAAACAGACGAATCATTATTCTCGTGGGATACATTAAGAACATGGCCTCTTATAATCGTTTGGTTAATTTATTCTGGTATTTTTTTTGGTAGGCACCTAGCTGGCTGGCGAGGTAAAAGGGCTGCTCAAGGAGCTATTTTTGGATTCATTACTATTATTGTCTCTTATTTTTTTCATGTGGTGTAACAATGGCTGAGGCAAATCTCATACTTGTCGGAGTGAATCATAAGACAACTCCTGTTGAAATTCGAGAGAAACTTGCTTTTACAAAAGGAAAGATAGAAGAATCTGTTGATCTACTTTCAAACTTTCCTGACATTATAGAGCATACTATTTTATCTACGTGCAATCGTGTTGAAATATACGCACGAGCAAATTATCAAAACTCTGCAATTCAGTCGATTAAACAATTTATCTGTGATTTCCATGGGTTGTCAGCAGTGCAGCTAGAAGAACACTTTTATAGTTATAGCAATGAAGCAGCTATAGAGCATTTATTTCGTGTTTCTTCTTCCTTAGATTCAATGATACTTGGTGAAGCCCAAATTCTTGGTCAGGTAAAAGATGCATATAGTTTGGCGAAAGACCTAAGATCTACAGGGCTAGTTCTTAATCAACTTTTTGAAAAAGCTTTTAGTGTTGCTAAAAAAGTTCGTGAAGAGACAGGTATCGCCGAGCGAAGTGTGTCTATTAGCTCTGCTGCGGTTGAATTAGCTCAGAAAATATTTGATGACCTAGAAAATCATACCGTGATGCTGGTCGGGACAGGTGAAATGGCAGAGCTTGCTGCAAAACATCTTATTTCCTATGGAGTTAAGACAGTTTATGTAACTAGTAGAACCTATGAACGCGCAGCCAATTTAGCCAGAACACTCAATGGATCTGCTTTAGATTTTGAAGCTTTTAAAAATGAATTATATCGTGCAGATATTGTCATTACCTCCACTTCAGCATCCAACTTTATTATTACAAAAGATATGGTAGAAAAAGCTATTCAAGAACGAAAAAATAAACCTATATTTTTTATTGATATTGCTGTTCCTCGAGATATAGAACCGGATGTAAATGATTTAGAAAATGTGTATTTATACGATATTGATGATTTACATATAGTCGTATCTGCAAATATGAAAGAACGTGAAAAAGAAGCAGAAAACGCTATGCACTTTATTAGTCAAGAGGTTAATAAATTTAATAATTGGCTCGGGGCTCTAGATGCTGTACCAACCATAGTTGAAATACGCAAAAGAGTAGAAAATATTGGTAATCAAGAGATGGAAAGAACCTTAAAGAAAATCCCTCACCTCTCTGAAGAGGATAAGAAAATTATTTGTCAAATGAAAAATTCAATGATTAATAAAATTTTGCACAAACCCACCATTAAGTTGAAGCAGAAAACTCAATCGGAAGATGGCCATATTTATCTCAAGGCTATTCGTCACCTTTTTCATCTAGATGACTGAATGAAATCTCACAAAATTATTATAGGAAGTCGGGGAAGTCAACTAGCCCTCTGGCAAGCTAATTGGGTCAAGTCTCAGTTGGAGTATTTACATAGTAATGCGGAAATTAATATACGTGTTATTACTACTAGCGGAGATAAAATTAAAGACGTTCCACTTTCTAAAATAGGAGGAAAGGGACTTTTTGTTAAAGAAATTGAAGAAGCATTACTGGCTAAAGAAATAGATCTAGCAGTGCACAGCATGAAGGATGTTCCTATGGAGCTTCCATCTAAATTAAAAATATCGATTATCACTAAACGTGAAAATCCATTGGATGCTTTGATTTCAAAAAATGGTAAAAAATTAGCTGACCTGCCTCACGGAGCGACTATCGGGACAAGTAGTTTACGTCGATCCTCACAGTTATTAAAATATAGAAACGACTTTAAAATACATCCCCTTAGAGGAAATGTTGACACTAGGCTTAAAAAGGTTGAAGAAGGTAAGTATGACGCAATTTTATTGGCATCAGCAGGTCTTAATCGATTAGGGTGGAGTAATCGAATTACTGAAGAAATTTCACATAAAATTATTTTACCTGCAATGGGGCAGGGCGCTCTAGGTATAGAAACTCGTCTTGATGATACTAAGATTTATGATTTTATATCCTCTTTAAATCATGAGCAGACTCATTATGAAGTTAGTGCTGAGAGAGCCTTGGTTGGTAAATTAGATGGTGGTTGTCAAGTCCCGATAGGTTCTTATGCGAAAATAGAGGATAATTTGATTACTCTTAAAGGACTAGTTGCCAGTCTAGATGGAAAAATAATTCATAAGTCAGAAATCGTTGGTCCCATTGATAACGCAATTAATATTGGTAATGATCTTGGTGATGAGCTTTTGAGAATGGGAGCTAATGAAATTCTTGAGAAATTAATACAATAATGACAAAAGGTTTCTGTGGATAAAGGACTTAACCAAAAAGAAATTGACAACCTTATAAAAATTGCTCTCGAAGAAGATATTGGTTTAGGAGATATTACTAGTCGTTCTATTTTATCTCCTGATGATATCTATGATGCCGAAGTTTTAACTCGAGAAAATATTATTTTATGTGGATTAAATATCTTAAAATCTGTTTTTTTAATATTAGATCCTGATATTAATTTTTTAGATGATAAGTTTAATGATGGAGATAATTTAAAAAATAATACTAAAATTATAAGTATCAAAGGTAAAGGCATAGCTCTCTTAGAAGGTGAAAGAGTCGCACTAAATATTCTTCAGCGACTTTGCGGTATTGCTACTTTAACTAAGGAGTATGTTGAAAAAGCTAATCC
>JAPYPM010000005.1:5918-25128 GCA_029937635.1 Nitrospinaceae bacterium | reverse complement strand
CCAGTAAGCCCATGATTCCAACTGTCCAGACCGATCCTACTACAACCGGAAGTAATACGATTAAAGTAGTACGAATATTACCGAAAGATATAAGAAGGTAGATGAAGATAGCCACCATCGCGTATACCCCCCCTTGAATATATCCATCTCTCATCAAACGGGTTGATTCAAACATGTGTATCGCATTTCCTGTAACATTTGGATCGACCTGCCGCAACTGTTTCACAAACTCCTCTCTCTGGTCAATATTCCAAACATCAACACTTGGGTACACAGTAATTAAATATACCCCGTTTTGACTAACATATCTTTTCCGCAAATTTTTTGGAATTTCAGCAACACTAACAGGAGAGATATCAACATTCACCTTCAGGTCGGCAACCTGATCTCTATAGTCAGCAAAAAGATTTTCTGAAAATTTATTAAGCCTTTTTTCTGTAATCTCCACAGATTGCTCTTCGCTCACATCCAGAAAAACCTGTGAAAGTTTTCTCGCCTCAGCAACCTCTCCCTTGTCTTCTTTACCTTGAAGCTTAAAACGAATTTTTTTCATTGTTTTTATTAAACTTGGTTGCGAAACCTGAGAAACCTCAGCTTTAACTGTAAGGTCTCTCAAAAACGGTCTTAATTCTTTAATATATTCAATTTTTTCTTTTTGGTTTTCTGGTAAGAGGGAAACTATACTCTCAACATTTCCAACTGCTGAAAGTTTTTCCAACGCGTGATGTTTCTTGATAGTTTCCTCTAAAGAATACGAAAGGATCGCAACTGACCAAGCGGAACGACCTGACTGTTCGATCACTTTCATTTCATACTTAACGGCTTCAGTGCCATGAGCCTGTAAATTGAGAAGATTGTAATCAAATTTTACGGCTCTTAATGAAAAAAGGGATAACGTGAAAAAAAACATGGCAACAAAAATAATTAGACGATGACTTTTAAAACACAATTCAAGCCATGAGGCTCTATATTCAAACCGCTCTTGCGGATACTTAGGTTTTCGTATCTTTTCTTCTAGGCTGATCAAAGCAGGTAAAACAAGGATCATCGAGATCATGCAAAAGAAAATTCCGCCACTAGATATTTTTCCCAACTCAACGATGCCGATAAAGTCGGTAAAAACCATGCCACCGAATGCTAAAGCAGTCGTCACTGCGCCTGCAAAATTACCACGACCGGTACCTTGAACTGTTTTTTGCAATGAATTAAGAACGTTACTTCCTGACATTCTTTCTTCTTTATATCGCTCCAGAATGTGAATTCCAAAATCGATACCCAAACCGATCAAAATGGTAGTAAACACAATGGTTAAAATATTTAGATGACCCACCACAAGCGTGGCCCATCCAATCGACCAGCATAAGGCGATGATAAGTGCTAATACAGCTAAGAGCGGTTTGATCACTCCACGGTAAGCAATAATAAATAGTAATGTCACTCCAAAAAGTGCAATTTGCGAAGCATTTCGAACATCTACCTGTGTTATAGCCATTTCATCTGCGGCAATAACATCTTCACCTGTTAGACCTACTTCAATTTCTGGGAATCCAGTGTGCGTTTCTTTAATTAATTTACGAAGTAAGTTAATAGAGCTGAGGGTCGACCTATCTTCTTTATTATTTTCGTTTTGAACCACAAGGATGAACATTAGTCTTTCATTCGCTGAAACTAAATACCCTTCATCGCTTAAAGATTTTTTATCGCCCGTCAAAAAAGAAATCCAAGGAGAGCGGTAGGACTCCTTTCCTTGCAAATACATAAGCATTTGTTTTTCAAGTGCGATTAAGAAACTTAGATCGCCTGTTTCGTCTTTGTCACTTTGGCTATTTTTATTTTCTAGAAATCCCGCCAAAATCGAACTCACCATTCCCGTGCTAATTTCAGCATTAATACTTTCCATGAGCTCGTTAAGTCCGGGAGATATACTTATTTTTTTAAGAAAATTTTCGTGTGAATCAATTTTAATTACAAGATCGGCAAGCTCACTCTTTTCAAGGTAAAGAAGACCCTTTTTTCTAAAATATTCTGTGTCCACTTTATGAAACACTGTCGAAAAACTCTGTGAATGAAGCTTTATCTTAGCAACTAAAAAGTCTGAGAACTCCTTCATTTTTTCAGGGTCTTCACCTGAAACTACTACCATCATTCCATCAAAATCTTCAAATTCTTTACGATACTTCTCGTAGGCTTCTACGTAATCGAGGTTATTTGCGACTAGGTCCCCTCGATCATTCTTAAAAGAAAGTTTTTCTACTGCAAACCAAACAGATAAACTTGCGGTCAATAAAGAGACTAAAATTACAACGATGGAATGGGTATAGGCGAGTCGTTCAATATTTATGAAAAAACGGTCTATAATACTTAATTTGTCTGAAAACTCGCCATTATCCCCATTAAATGGTGTGTTCATATTTGACTTCTATAGCAAGAAAAAACTTGTAGTTGATTCGTTTCTAAAAAAACACAATAAAACTAAATCTAAGCGGTAGTCAGAATTTAAAGCCTATCATCTTATCAGGCAATATTTACAACTCAACAACAATGCGACTAAATCGAGTGTAGCCTTAATAGTTATGTTAAGTAGGGGAAATGCTCAGAAAAGATGCTGGAGAAAAACATGACCTGCGGTTGAAAGTTTGCAGCCCTTAGGCCCAAAACTAACATTAGAGAACCACAACATCAAAAACGGAACCCCAAGGTAAAAAGATGGGCATTGAGCCCAATATTAGGTTTTCGGAACCCCGCATTTGAAACATGAAAAAGTCGATAATTAAGAGAGTAGGTCCCTGATTCACGGAACAGCTCTATCCCTGTCCCCGCATGAAGTAAAAACTGAAACTCAGAACCTAATTCATATTCAGCAGGGGTATCATCCCAATCCTGCATAGAAAAACCAGCGCCCAATAAAACATTTGGGGCCCACTTTCTTTGCGAATCAAGAAACTTATAATTTACCATTACAGGAGAAAAGCCTATCAGATACTCATGACCCCGATGGGTCAATAGGGCTAGACCCGCTTCAACATGCCAATAAAGCGCACCCTGCAAAGGGGAATCTGGAGCAATGATCCCGGTTAGGTTTTTTTGCCAGTTCGGAAATATAAACGCAAAGCTGAGATCCGTTCTATCTTTTCCCGGAGGTAAATTAATAGTATGACCGAAGCCCAGCTCCCCACCAAAAGAAGTACCGCCCTTAGAAAATCTATCAGAAAAATTTTGGGCTCCAGCAAAAACAGGGTTCAATATAACTACAGTAAAAAGCCAAAAGAAAATAATTCTATTCATAAAAACCTTTTGAGGTTAAGCTTACTTATTGTTTTAATGTTAATTACTAAACTAGATCGGAATATTAACACAAACGCATAAGATTCTGTAATACATTTATTTCAATTTGTTTTTACGAATATTAAATGGTAAAGTTGGGTGTATAGTTAAGTAATTAAGTAAACATTTACCACCTTAATTTAAGGACTTCTCATTATGATGGGCATTGGCTTTCCAGAATTAATGATCATTTTAGTTATAATAATGATTATCTTTGGCGCCGGTAAGCTTCCAGAAATTGGTAGCGCGTTTGGGAATAGCATTAAAAATTTCAAAAAATCTATGAAAGATGCTGAAGAAATTCAAGAAGCAACAAGCTTAGAAGACAGCGGAGATTTAAACAGTTCGCAAATAGAAGATTTAAACGATTCGGAAACACCCGAAGATGAAACTAACAAGGATGCTGCACCATCTCAGGAAACTAAAGAAAACTAGACATATTCTTTACTATATACTCTCCCTAGTCCCATTAAAACCGAAGTCTCTCTTTATAATTTTAGGCTCTATATTTTTTTAGATCTATTTTTATGCAAGTGGTGTGTAACCTAAGATAGTTACCTCACTAACTCTACAAAAGTGTAAAAATTTTTACTAATTACCATAAAACTTTAGTACGGATAACTGAGTATGAAATTTTCTGACCCCACTAAAGACACATTAACCGAAGAACAACTTGTTAAGGATTTACAGGCTGGCGAAATGGGATCTTTCGAGCAACTAGCTAATCTTTATCAAAAAAAGATTTATACCTTAAGCTTTAACTTGACTCGTAATATAACAGATTCGCAAGATGTCACTCAGGAAGTATTACTAATTCTTTTCAGAAAGGGACATACTTTCCAAGGAAAGTCGGCTTTCTCCAGTTGGGTTTATCGAATCACCATAAACGCTTCCTACATGAAACTTCGAACTAGAAAAAAGGAACCGAAAGTTTCGATCGAAGATATTCTCCCCACGTTCAATCAGGGGGGCTTCCAATATGAAAAAATACAAGACTGGTCTGAAAATACTGAATCTCTTCTTTTTGGTAATGAAACACGAGACATTATTCAAAAGGCGGTTGATTTATTACCAGACAAAGAAAAAGTTGTTTTTATACTTAGAGATGTAGAGGGCCTATCGTCGGAAAAAGCCGGCAATATTTTAGAAATAAGTATACCTGCGGTAAAATCTAGATTACACAGAGCACGATTATTTTTAAGAAAAAAATTGGCAAATTATTTTTGGGAATATAAAACTCGTAAGGAGAGTAAATGATTTGTTGTAAAGAATGCATAGAACTATTGTACAGTTATCTTGAGGGAGAACTTAGTGCAGAAATGGAAACCTCTCTTGAAGAGCATTTTGCAGACTGTCCACCGTGCATTGCTTTTGTCAACACCTATAAAGCTACCACGCTTCTGTGTAAAAACACCTTAAAAAGCAACGATATTCCAGATACCATTAAGATTAAGTTGAAAGAGTTTGTGGATAAAAATAAACCTGATTTTTTATAGAACCAAACGCCATGCGTGCTACGCACTAATCAGGTCTTACTCAAACGGTCATTGACAAATCTAGCAGTTTAATTATATGCTCAATATGGTCTCCTTATAGGTTGCAACATATCTTTACACTTAAAATTAGACATTTTTTACAAGGCTTCCAACATGGTTGAAATGAAAGTAGAGGGACTCACTTTAGATCCCTTAACAAATATGCCGATTATAATTCTAAAGGGTATTTTAAATAATAAAGCCTTACCTATTTGGGTTGGCTATTTTGAAGCTAATGCAATCGCGTTGGAAATTCAGGGAATAAATACCCCGCGTCCCATGACACACGATCTTCTCAAAAGTATGATCTCTTCTCTTCACGCAGAGGTTAAACAAGTCACAATAAATGACATCAAAGATAATACTTTTTTTGCTATAATTTCTGTTGTCCAAAATGGAAATGATATGACTATTGATGCGCGACCCAGCGATGCTATTGCTTTAGCCTTAAGAACCAAATCTCCAATTTTTGTTGAAGAAAAAGTAATTGAAGCTGCAAAAGAACTAGACCTCCCTGACCCAAATAAAATACAGAATGATGAAAAAAAACAATGGGAAGACTGGATTACAGGCATAAAACCTCAGGACTTTGGAAAACTTTAAGTACTCTTCCTCTCGAATCACTGTTTTTCTCCCCTAAAAGCATCGCGCTATAATCAATAAAAAGTATAATGTCGTACTAATCTCATTAATTACATCAGCGACGAAAGAAAACCTTACCAATTTGAATATATGGAATTTAGCATGGCCGTTAGTGGCAACAAGATAAAAAGGATAGGTATTTTTTGCAAACCGAAGGCACCTTCTGCATCTGACATACTAGGCAAGCTAATCCCTTGGTTACGCAAAAAAAACTACCTTATTTTTATGGATACGAGTACCGCAGCTATCATCGGCGAAACTTCTACTCATGATAAGAGGGGCGTTTCTGAACAAGCAGATCTTTTAATAGCACTTGGAGGCGATGGCACTCTTCTAGGTGTAGCCCGAGCCGCTCACCCTTATAACGTACCTATCTTAGCGGTAAATCTTGGTAGCTTAGGATTTCTAGCTGCAATTTCCATAGAAGAGCTTTATCCCACACTTGAAAACATTCTAGCTGGTAAGTTTGAAATTGAAAATCGCATGTTACTTAATGCATGTGTCTGGCGCAATGGTGATAAAGTAGAAAACCACAATGTCCTTAATGATATAGTAATTAACAAGAGCGTTGTAGCTCGAGTCATTAATTTACAAGTTTTTGTTAATGATCAATATATGACATCCTATAGAGCTGATGGTCTTATCATTGCTACTCCAACCGGTTCTACCGCCTATTCATTATCTGCCGGCGGACCTATTATCCACCCTAGCATGCACACACTGGTACTAAGTCCGATTTGTCCACTTATGTTGACAAATCGATCGATACTTATACCAGACCAATCGGTTATACAAGTTAAACTCTCAGGAAAGTATGACGATGTAAGAATAACTTTAGACGGCCAAGAGGGCTATGACATGAAAGTGGAAGATATTCTTGAAATTAAAAAAACTAAAACTACTCTTCAACTAATCAGAGGACCGAACAAAAACTATTACCAGATACTCCGTGATAAGTTACACTGGGGCACACAAATTGACAATCCTATTTCATAAAGTCAAAGAATCATCGTCATTTTATAGAAAACATTAGTTAATCTGATGGACAAAATTAAGCTAACACTTCTATGAATCAAAGTATCGTTACTTGCCAGAAGACCATTAATATTAATTCTCCTGTTATACTTTGGAATACTGAAACAGGTTTAGCTTGCCCAAATCGAAGAGGGCGCTCAGCTTGTACCCAACACAATCCAATATTAAACAACAAACCCCCGGAGCTCTCTTCTGAGTATTCTATTTCAAATCTAGATAAAGCATATGGTGAGTTAAAAAAAAGTGTGCACCAACTCATCATTCATTATGATGCTTGTTACTCTTCGCATCATTGCCATCAAATCATGACTGAAAGCTCGTTCAAGGGAAGTCACTTTTATTTAGATCTTGACGGTACTATCTACCAGACATGTGACCTGTACTGGAAAACCAACACTGCTCCCGCCGACGATCGAAATGGTAACGAGCGAGCGATTCACGTTGAAATATCAAACCTCTCCTCGGACGCACTAAAATCAGAATCAAACTGGCATAAAGTACCGTCAGACCAGTATCGAAAAAAAAAAGATCGCTGGGAACTTTCCCTCTCTGATCAATGGAAAAAACAACTTCGGACTCCAGATTTTCGTGCGTATGCAGCAAGAGGACACGGAAAACGTGGTTACTTTAGCCGGCGAATTAACGGCAAAATTATTCGCATGTGGGACTTCACAGATCAACAATATAGAGCACTTATCAGCCTTTGCTTCGGCCTTAATAAACTGTTACCTAAAATCCGTCTACGGGTACCTTACGACAAAAAAAAGCATCGTACACCTCTTGATAGAATTTATAACTACTCAACCTTTGAAGGAATTCTCGGTCATGCCCACGTTCAAAGGGGAGAGGTCGATGGTATCTCCTGCAAACATGATCCAGGTTCAGCTTTTAATTGGCCTCGTCTACGTAGAGCCTTTGATCGCAAAACTTCTATCCCTGATTTTTTTGACTAACTTTATTAATGCATGAATATTTAAATGACGTTGCTCCAACAGCTCGTACTAGGATGGCTTTCGTAGTATAATCCAGAAAATAAAGAAATCGTATTACTCACTCTTGATTTATCTGGCTTTATTTCAGCTTCATACTTTCTATGTAGACAGTTATTTTCTCTGTACACAAAGAGGCAATAAAATTAACTGGGAAAAAACTCTGTCCAACTCAAATCATATTAGAATACTTAAATAATATTAAATATATTACAATCCGTAATAAAGGGTCGCTTATGAATGAGGTAAAGAATTCTATTTTCAGAGAAGAACTTCCTGGAGAAAAAAAAAGTATTGTTAATTTATTAATGACGGGGCATATCGTAACCATATCTTGCTTAGGATATATGGCATTTTTCCTTTTCATTCAATTAGGACAGGTCACCCGAATAGTCGATACAATTGACCCAAATCATATGACAACAGAGCAAATCAATCTTTTAAAAGAGAGAGTTTCGAGAAGTGTAGGGCAATGGCAAAGCGAAATGGTCGGGCTCGCTATCATTGGTTCCATTGTTTCTATTATTGGTGGTATTTACACAATCAATATGGTCATACGCCCACTAAAAAAAATTATCAGCTTTGCAAACCAAGAAGGGCAAACAGAATCTCTACCTGAATTTAAATCAAATACCGAGATCAAACAACTTGCCACAGCCATTTCTGCACTCACCAGCAAACTCAAAAAAAATACCCCGGGTTGAAGGGACGACTGAATTTAAAAGGTTTTTCCTCAAGTGATAAATTTTAAAATAAATAAATTCAAAACTCTGTGAAAAAACTAGAAACTCCCTTTAATTGTTGATCAAACTCAAGATCTTTGATGGGAATCCCCATTTCTTCAAGGACCTTTAAATAGTAAAAATAGTTCATTTTGTCCTTTAAGCGCTTGACTGCTTGAAAGACTATCTTATCTTCATCAGTATCAGGAACAATATTCATGCAGTATTCTGAAAGCGTCACACTCAAACAAATATCTGCTATCTTTTTATCACAAGAAACCTTATTGGGCCGGTCTAAAATAGAAGAAAGCCTTGATAGCTCAAGCACATTTTTGCTTCGTCTACGATCTATCTCCTCTATTTTAAGGTATTTGACACATTTTTCTCGTAGAGCCATTACTTTCTGCTGAGGCTTGGAATTCTTCCAAAAATTAGCGCGAATTTTGGTCTTCTCATGAGTAGAAATAAGAGTGTTTATTTTTTTATTGTGTGTCGATTTTCTTTCACTGTCAACTTTCCTCCTCGACTTTTGCTCTCCTTCAAGGTGGGTTTTGCTAAACTCCTCATCTGATTCATTTATCTCTTTCCACTTTCTGTAACGCACATCAAGCACATCTTTCGGTGTCATTGCTTGCAACTCGTCGTAAAGTTTTTGCGCCTCCCCAAAACCAACTAAAGACGCGGCTTCTACCATCATCAAATCAAATTTTACTTGGTCTTTTGCCTTGAGTTCAATAGCCACAGGCTCGACTAGCTGCTTCCAGGCATAGAAGCCTCCACCAGCTAAAACTAAAAGGAAGATTATTGCTACCTTGATGATAGTTTTCATAATTGATCACACTAATTTAGTGCGCATAGGGTGAGACAAACTGTAAAAGTTTAAGTTTTCCTTTAAATAATATTACGACACTCAACATTAGTTAAAGGCAATCGCAACTTATCTCAGAATATCTTTAAAGCTTATCGGCTTTTTCAGGCAGGAGTTTATTTGCTAGTTTATAGGTATGACCAATATCATCCTTAAAATTCGCAGAAATCGACTCAATGTTTAAAGTGACGGATGGAGGTGAAGACCATTGACATACCATGCTCATCGGCGGCTTGAATAACTTCTTCGTCTCTAATGGACCCACCTGGTTGAATAATCGCTGCGATACCACCACTTTTAGCTGCTGTGTCAATTGAATCTCGGAAAGGGAAAAAAGCGTCGGAAGCCATGACAGACCCTGTAAGAGTTTGGTGTGCTTTCTCTACAGCTAGTCTAGAGGAATCGACCCGACTCATCTGGCCAGCGCCAATTCCGAGTGTTTCTCCACCGCGAGCATAAACGATCGCGTTTGACTTAACATGTTTTGCAACGACCCAAGCAAACAAGAGGTCGGACATTTGTTTTACATTGGGTTGTTTCTTAGTAACAACCTTTAGGGTGGCAGGGTTATGAGAGATAGTATCTTTATCCTGAACTAAAAGACCGCCCCCAACTCTCTTCAAATCAAAAACCCGCTGTCTACCTATCGAAGTTTCCTCAAGCATTTTCATAACACGAATATTTTTTTTACCCGAAAATAACTTTAGTGCTTCTTCGTCATAATCTGGGGCTATTACCGCCTCTACAAAATTTTTTAAAATTTCTTCTGCTGTATCAACATCTACTTTTCGATTGAACCCAATAACGCCCCCAAACGCAGAAATAGGATCTGTTTCGCGAGCCTTAATAAATATTTCTTGTTGATTATCTCCCACGGCTACTCCGCTGGGATTGGTATGTTTAATAATCACCGCTGATCCAGTTTCAAAGTCTTTTGCTAATTGCCAAGCCGCCTCCAGATCAATAATGTTATTGAAAGAGAGTTCTTTACCCTGAATTTTTTGAGCTGATACAATATCCTGAGAAGTTGCATCTGGGTCCCGGTAAAAAGCTGCTAATTGATGAGGGTTTTCACCGTATCGTAGTGTCTGAATTTTCTTAAATGGTATCTGTAAAGTCGGGGGGAAGTCTTCTTTATCTTCTAACTGCCCTGATAAGTAACCTGAGATCAAAGAATCATACCTTGCGGTATGACTGTAAGCATCCCGACTCAAACGCATACGTGTTTTTTGAGTGACAACGCCTCCACAACCTTCAATTTCTTCTATCACAATTGAGTAATCTTTAGAACAAACCACAACCGCCACATCATTAAAGTTTTTAGCTGCCGAACGAATCATAGCCGGGCCTCCAATATCGATATTCTCAATAGCATCGGCTAGTAAACAACCTTCTCTTGTGATTGTGCTTTCAAATGGATACAAATTGACCACTACTAAATCTATAGGGTCAATACCATGCTCATCCATAGACTTTTTATGGCCTTTAATATCTCGCCTTCCTAAAATACCACCGTGAACCTTTGGGTGAAGAGTCTTAATACGACCATCCATCATTTCTGGAAAACCAGTATAGTCAGAAACCTGCTTTACCGGGATCCCATGCTTAGTTAGCAAATTCGATGTTCCGCCGGTAGAAAGAATTTCTACATCAAGAGCTTGGAGTCTCTGTGCGAACTCCAAAATACCCGTCTTGTCCGAAACACTAATCAATGCTCTTTTAACAGGCTTCATTAACAACTAGAAAATAAAGGTTTATTTTTTCGAGGGAGGGGACTTCTTTATCAAAAAATCAGGAGTAATTACGTCGACAATCTTAAGCATCCAAACTGGAAAGGTGCCTATCGACTCCATTAGACCGGGATCCTCATTACTTACACTTTGAGGTATATCTAGTTTTTTTTGATTATCTTCCATTTTATCTACTGCTTTACACTCAAGCCAAAAACTATACCGTTCAGTTCAATTGCGCGATGTTACACTTTTTTCTAATTTTTTAAAACAAAAAAATTTTTACCAACCTCTAGCATCCTTACAGCGAGGGGGGGGGGTAACAATGCAAAGTCCATGAGTGAATTTCCAATCGACCTCTGCCTTTAAGTCAAGTCGTCCAAATTCTTGCTGTAGATGCACGACGCACTTATTCAACAATGTTGTTAAAAAATTTTGATCTGAGTCGATCCAGGCTAAAGGTAACTTAAGAAGTTCCTGCTTAAAGGAATCGACCAAAATACTATCACACTGCCTCACTTCTTCTTTAAAAACTCCTAACAAAAATACAATTTCAAGAAAACTTTTTGCCGATGGTTCGGATAACGGTGCGCAAGATATCTTCTTAAAAAGAATATAGTGAGCAAAAGCCATTGAAGTCCAATTAGTGAGGTCCATCATCTCATGATTCTCGTGAATATCGCACATTCCCAAGTATTGCTTTATGATGCTCTCACTCAAGCCAAGACCCTTACGCGCAAATCGAAGGTAAAATATCCATTGATCAAGAAATAATTCTGCATTTCGGACATCTTGAATTGAGGAAAAATGTCTCCAGCTTAAAGTTTTTTTATCACCTACTTCGGCAACCCTTGGAAAACGGACTACTAATCCTGCTAATAAATCTTTGTCCAACTCTGTGAACAACCTTTCGAGAAAGCTTCCATTTTCCTTGAGAAAGCTTTCGGTCTTCCACTTTAAACTCATCAACTGTTGATATCCCGTCTGAAATAAAGGGAGAACATGCGTATGACTAAGAAGCCTCGCTCCCTTTTCTAAGTCACCGGAAGCCCCCAACTCCAATCCAATATTTATATACCCCAGGACTTTTTTTAAAGATTCTTTGCGCGTTTCCAAGTCCGATGGCTGCACCTGATCCGCCACCATTATTTTATTTGCCAGATATACAAGCTCCCAACTAATTGTATTTAGACGAGGAGAATTGCCCAACCGTAAAACAACATCTTTTAAAAATGGTACTGATTCTGTTTGCATGAGCGGATAATGCGGAGCTATATTAAACTCCCCTTGGTAAGAAAAATCCTCCAATTTTGTGGCAGGTATTTTTAAAGCATCCGGGCTCGGATAACTGTATACCCCCATTGCCTCTTTAAAGCCAGGAATCCCTCTCTCGGCTGTTCGAATAAGCCGCCACCGATATGCCGTTTCGATCGTCTGAGTAACAGGATACCAAATTACCGCTTCAAGAATAGATGTATAAAGGGTTGGGTCCTCAGACCGTAGCAGAGTGATTAGTCTTCTTAGCGCCCCAGGTTCTTTTGTTTTAAAAAATACATCGTAAACACCATCCAAACTTAAGTGTTCCATTTCCTCAACACCTTCATAAGAATCTGTCATTTCATCGTCTTTATATACTTTGATCAGCGATTGGAATAAAACCACCTTCTGATCAAAATCTTCATTCTGCAACCACTGCACAATACTAGAGTCGTCACATGCATCTATAAACTCTAACCACTCCAAAGCACATTCAGGTACAAAGCAATCCCGCTGCCACCACTCAAGGTCAAAACTGTATTGCAATTGATTCTGCGACATCATTGCAAGTATAGGGAGAGATTCTCCGATTCCAGTCTCTTTAATCATTTGATAAAGTTCTTCTGGAGGTAACCCTCTTATCACTTCCTGAGAGTTAGGAGAAAGGTTAATAAAGTCATGCATTAGCGATCCCCTTAACTGCATGGCGTAACGTATCTGATCCTCTGTCGACAATTTTGCAAGGGCATCTTCCACCTTATCAGGGTGTTCACTTATCCATTCAACAGGAAATGGATTAACACCATCTGAAAAGTCATTTAAAATATCAGTTATATTTTTCATATCCATCAAAAAAAATTACGTCCATTAACCTTTATTCAATACCAAAAAGTTAGTATTTAATAATAGCTATTTTATTTTATCAAAAACTAAATCACCTTTAACAATAAAGCATAAGTGGAGGCTTAACAAATAGAAACTAGAATCTATTCTCTCCTTTGAAGCATGGCCAGCGTTACCAATCTTCCAGTCTTTCCTTCTTTTCTGTAAGAATACCATCGATGGTTTTCACAAACAGTGCAAGGCACATCGGAATGAATATTTTCTTTTAAGACACCCGCTTTACATCCTTCAAATTGATTTATCATTGGTAAATCAAGGGAAAACTTATTTTTCTCAGTTTTTTTAATAAACTCTGAACAAAGCGAATATTTTTTAATAAAAGGCAATGCCGAGGACTCATTCACCTCATAACAACATCCTCGAATGGCGGGTCCCATACCCATTATCAGGTCTTTCGGACTGGAACCATATTCACGAGAAAGAGCCTCAATAGTATTGGTAAGTATATTTTTTTGGGTTCCCATACGCCCAGCATGTACTAAACCAGTCACATGTTTTATTGGATCATAAATGATAATAGGAACACAATCCGCTGTTAAAACTGCTATAGGGCAGTTTGGGATATGAGTAATTATAGCATCTGCTTCAAATTTACCAACTTCACTAACAAGAATATCAGGATCTTTTAAAACATAAACATAGTTGCCATGAACTTGCGTCACTCGAAGAAAATTTTCCCTGTCTATTTCAAGTGAATTTAAAAATATTTTTTCATGTTTAAGAAATAATCTCGCACCACCTTTCTCAGAGCAAAAAAAAGGTTTTCTTTCCCCGTTGATCACATAAAACCTCGGACTGGTTCCATGAATCAACAGGCGTTGTTTTTTTAGAACATTAATAGAAAACAAGGAAATCATGAGCTTTATTTAAAAAATATTATTAGAATTAATATTTATTTTAATTTTATTATATTTTTTTCTATCAAACCACAACCGACCAAACTTAAAAATAAATAAACATGCCCACTGATCAGCCTTTATTAAAAGCTATTATAGAACTACCTCAAAAATAAATTTCTCAAAAATATAATACCGGTGTATTTATTTTTTTATCTAGTTTCTTTTTCTACGAATATCCTCTTGACATTAAACATGTTTAGAATAAAATATTTAAACAATGTTGGGGCGCTGAAACGAAATCCAATATTGTAAAAGGAGATCTTGATGGCAACCAAGAAAAAAGCAACAAAGAAAAAAGCAACAAAGAAAAAAGCTAAGAAAAGATAATTTAATAACAAATTCTTTTTTAGTTTACAGGCTCGTTTCAGCGCCCATAAACATTTTCATTCTAATACCCCTTTCACACTACTCATATAAATTAGTTTGATTAGCATCAATCAACCGCTAAGACTTCCTATATTATTCTACAGAACACGCCCTTTAGATATTGCCCTTCGCTAGATATAAATGGATGGTCTTTGGCGTGGCTTGTACGACTTATTTCTTCAAACCTATGTCCAGCTGACTTAATTCCTAGAAACACGTTTTTAAAAAAACTAGCTGGACTAACATGAACCGAACAAGATGCAGCAAAAAGAAGCCCTCCCTTTTTGGTAACCTTTGCACCAGCCTTAGCTAATTTCATATAAGCATTTAGAGCCACATTTTTTTGTTTTTTTCTTTTCGCAAACGCTGGTGGATCGAGAATAACCATATCATACTTCTGATTATCCGATTCTAATGCTGATAACGCATTGAATCCATCTGCTTTTATTTGGGAAAACTCTGCCTCTGAGAAATCACGACTTGAAAAATGCAATCTTAAATTTTTCTTTGAGGCTTCCAACGCAATAGAATTTGAGTCCACTTCTAAAACTGAACTGGCACCTCCAGCAAAGGCATAAACTGAAAATGCTCCTGTATAACTAAATACATTCAATACTGATTTTCTCTTCGATAACAAACGAACTGCTTGTCTATTATCTCGTTGGTCCAAATAAAAACCTGTTTTTTGACCAAAAATCACATCTGCCTCAAAATCAATTCCATTTTCTTTGAACCTAATCGGTCCGTCTACATTATCACCAAACAGGAGATGCCCCTCGCTATATATTTTTGAAGTTTCTAATAATGCTGCAACTTTTCGACTCCGTCTTAAGACGCACCGTTTTACTGCAATTTTTTTTTTAATTAGCTCAATTAGTATATCCAGATAGGGCAACCATGCTGACGTGTATAACTTCATGACTGCCGTGTTTTCATAGCGATCTAGCACTAACCCTGGGAAGCCGTCACTCTCGCCGTTAATGACACGATACCCTGTTGTGCCCTCACTAAAAAGATTATCTCGTAACACCAGAGCCTTGTTGAATCTTTCTTCAAAAAAATCACTGTCTATGTCGACGGGGTTAGAAGTTTGCAAAATTCTCAAACGGATTTCAGACTCGGGATCGTACAAACCTATGGCTAGAAACTGATTTTTACTATCATACACAACTGCCAGGTCACCCGCCTTTCCTTTTATATTTTCGTTTTGAACTTGATAATGAAATACCCAAGGATAACCTCGTCTAATTTTTTGCTCTAATATTTTTGAAATCTTGATACGTACCATTTATTTTTAGTTTTCAGAAACTCTTTTGGTCTTGTAAAGAATGTGCGTAATATTTTAGCACTTAGCAGGAATATTATTTCTGGCTCATTAACCCAAGAATTCTTGACTGCCGATCTGACACATGCGGTTGTGGATCCAAAACTGACCAAATTCGCGGACTGGGCAAAACTGATGCCATCAAGGCCGACTCAACAGGAGAAAGGGCCTTGGATGAATGTTTGAAATATTTAAGCGCAGCTTGTTCACACCCAAATATGCCATTCCCCCATTCTATAACATTTAAATAAACTTCTAAAATTCGTTCCTTAGTCCATAAATTTTCGATTAAGAAGGTAAACCAAGCCTCAAGAGATTTCCGAAGCCAACCACGATTTTGCCATAAGAATACATTACGTGCTGTCTGCATCGAAATGGTACTAGCTCCTACCGTTTTATCAGTTTCGATATTAACCTTTATAGCGGCTTTAACAGCTTGCCAATCAAACCCACTATGTTGAAAAAATTTTTGATCTTCTGCTGCTATGACGGCACGAACAAGGTTAGGGGAAATTTTATTCAAGGGAACCCAATGTTTCAGATAAGTGGGATATGATTTGTAATAGCCCGACTCAACCCAACGAATCCATAGCAGGGGGGTGGTGGGGGGGTCAACTAAACGATAAACCAAAACAGGAGCTATTGTAAATATCAAAAAAATGATCAAAAAATCAAAAAATAATTTAAAAAAATTAATTTTGATTACGGTTTGAATCTTTTTTTTGAGATTTTTTTTTTCACGCGAGGCATGGGCGCACTCCTCTCCCAACACCAAAATATTTATTATATATGTTAATTAACCAGCCTGAATATCTCTATCAATATTTTTGCTCTTATTATGCTAATAAAATGCGTCATAAGCACTTATTGTTTTCTGAAATTCACCATTTTGCTTATCAGATATATTTCTCTGGTAGGTCTTATGGTACTTAAAGTCAAATGGATTATAAAAAAAATTTTTATTACTTTGGCTACGCACCTCATAGTGTAGATGAGGGGCAAAACTACGCCCTGTATTCCCAGACTCCCCTATACTTTCGCCTTGTTTTAAGTACTGTCCTCGTTTCACGAGAACCCGACTCAAATGAAGATAAAGAGTTTTAATTTTTTGATTGGGGTGGTCTATCTCAATGCAATAGCCATTAACTCTTCTATTCCAATTAACACGACTAACTCGACCATCAAATGTTGACCGGACTAATGTTCCAACATCTGCCTTAAAATCGGTTCCAGAATGATCTCTTGGTCCTTTTCGAAAATCTCCCGGTAGAGAAACTATTTCTATATAGGCATCGATTGGTGACTGTTTTTCAACAATTCGTTTGGTAATTTCTTTACCATTACGATCGAAATACCCACCATATTTCATCCCTGACTCCTTGTAAAAATTAGCCTCCATCGTACTTTTCTTGTAATTGCTTTTATAAATTAATTGTAATATTTTAAACTTGCTTTCATTATCTAATTGTTCATAAACAATATTTAGGTCATCTCCATTTCGCATTTCGCTATTCACATCTAAAAACCAAGCCAACAATCTTGCTAGATGCGCAGCAAATACATCACATTCACTTCCTATTTTAATTTTCTGACAAACTGTATAATTAAGAGAATTTTTTACTGTTATCTTTAGGGTATGAGTGTTCGATCGATTTGATTTTGCCGACAAATCTAATAAAACTTGTTCTGCTCGGGAAGAAGGGCCTTCCATTAAATTGAAATCCTGAATCGACTCTTCTTCATGAATATTCGTCTTCAGTTCTGACTCCAAAGATTCATTTTTCGATGCCAAAGGATGTAATTCAATCCTAGTTCCCTCAGCAAATTGTTTCTCTTCCAATCCAAGATCATATCCCTTAGCAATAGAACTCAACTCATCTTGAGAAATAAAAAAATATACATTGATTCCCAGAGAAATAACAAAAAGCAAATTGAATAACATCCGCAATGAGAAGGGCCTTTTAATATTTTTTACGTGATTTTTAAAAAAAACCGATGACTTAACACGCATTGGATTCAGGCATTCTAAGTTAGTCGTTAATTTGTTTTATATTAATCAATAATCTGACTTAAATATTGGATGACTACGAGATTTGGATAAATACTCTACTAGCTTGCGTTTATAAGATATTTAGGTTATTCATGTTGGCACTATCGAAACTTCAATTATATTAAATTAATAATTTTGTTGATTTCCAAGCGTAAAAAAACAATATATTGCTTTAATTTTTAAATAAAATCAACTATTCACATGCATTCCGCTTCTCTTACTAAAGATAAAGGAATGGTTTTTTCTCCCGAAACTATCTTTATCGATAAAGCAGTCGTCGACCACCCGCTGACTCTAAAAACCCTTCTTAAATTTCCAAATACGCCCGTCGAATATAACATTGATCTTGATGATGCAATTCAAAAGATCCAGAAAACTTCAAGTGATGTTTTTGGTGCCGGAAAAAGAAATTTAATCCTAACTCGATTTAAAGGTTCCTTTTTAAAGAAGTGTCCCGGAATTAGTCCAGGAATGGTTTGCTGCAATTATTATGTGGTCAATCTTTTTAAAAACTGTATATACGATTGCTCTTATTGTTTTTTACAAGATTTTCTACACAACAACCCACTCCTTGTAGCATACGTCAATGTCGAAGACCTACTAGAAGAACTTGATCAAACCTTCACAGCTTATCCTGACCGAACATTTCGTGTTGGTACCGGAGAGTTAGCTGACAGCCTAGCTTTAGATGAAGTTATTCCATACTCTCAACAATTGATTCCATTTTTTAACAAACAAAGAAATGCCGTTCTTGAACTCAAGACAAAGTCAAATTGTGTAAAGAATCTCCTAAACCAGAGCAGTACAGATAATGTAATAGTTTCCTGGTCGTTAAATCCACAAACAATTGTTGCTCAAGAAGAAAAGGGAACACCCAGTCTCCAACAACGATTGGAAGCTGCTCGGCTCTGCGCAATCAAGGGGTATAAAATTGGAATACACCTCGATCCTATTATAATTTTTCCAGGTTGGGAAAGAGAATATCATGGAATGATTGAGAAAATATTCGAGGTTCTATCACCATCGCAAATAGAATGGGTAAGCCTCGGCAGTTTTCGCTATCGAAAATCTCTTAAAAAAATTATTAATGAACGGCATAAAAATACTCGCTTATTTACAGGAGAGCATATTGCTAGTAAGGATGGGAAACATCGTTATCTTCGATCGCTAAGGAACGAAGCTTACAAAAACCTTCGTCAATTCTTAAAAAATATCTCTACTGATTTAGATGTCTATGTATGTATGGAAACGAAGGAGATATGGGAAGGAGTTACAGGAAAAATGCCGCGGAGTGATAAAACTCTAGACAAGTTTTTCGACCTATAAAACCTTATTCATAAACGCATAGGCATGACGATACTTTGATAGTCTTTATCACCGTTCGAGGTGATAAGACATGAGGACTTTTCGTCTTTCAGATTAAGAATGATTTCCTCGTCATCGATCACGTTTAGAACATCAAGAACATATTTAGCATTAAGTCCAACTGAAACATCCTCTCCAGAATAAGAAATAGCTATTTCCTCCCTAGCCTCGCCTAGCTCAGTCGTATCTGTAGTCAAAACA
>JAPYPM010000005.1:0-5908 GCA_029937635.1 Nitrospinaceae bacterium | reverse complement strand
TCCCTGACTGTATATCAAAGCGAACCATTTTCGATTTTTCATCAGCCAGCAACGAAACGCGCTTTAAAGCTTGTTGAAACATGCCTCGGTTAATCTGTACTTGTAGTTTATTATCAGAAGGAATAACTTGCTGATAGTTTGGGAACTTACCATCAATCTTTCTGGAAACAATAACCTGATCGCCCTGAATAAAGGCAAAATGATTATTTTTTGCTGAAAAAGAAAAAATAGCCTCTTCATCCTCAACGAGCTTCACCAACTCAGCTAAAGTCTTTTTAGGAATAAGATAACTTCCTTTTTCGCCTTTTGAACTGCCACCAAGGTCTCGTCTAACTACTGCTAATCGATGCCCATCAGTTCCAACCATTTTAACTTTTCCATTATCTTGTTCGAGCAATAGACCATTTAGAACCTGCCGTGTTTCATCAGGTGACTGCGCAAAAAAAGTTTTTCTGATCATTTGTTTAAGTAGCTTGCCGCTCATTTCCATTAGGCTATCTTGGCTAAATTCCGGAAGAGGAGGAAAGTCTTCTGAGGGCATCCCTGGTAAACGGAATTTTGATTTACCACACTTAAGCCTGACCCAATGATTATCTTCCTTTATCAGGTGAACTTCCTCTCTCGGTAGCTCACGTAAAATATCAAATATTTTTTTTGCATTTAGGGTTATTTCGCCTGGAGTGATAACATTGGCAGAATAATATCCTTTGGCCCCAATTTCTAAGTCAGTAGCCTGAATACCAATCCGATCTTTTTCTGCTACAAGCAGGAAGTGAGAAAGTATGGGCATAGCGCCCTTAGCTTCTGCAATTCCTTGAATTTTTTGCACTCCATCAAGGAAAATATCTTTATCTATCCTAACTTCCATTTGGTAGGTCTCCAATACGTGGCATGCTATTGCGCTTGATTTAATATAATTAACTAAACCTGTCAAAATACAATTATACGACATACTAACAAAAATATGTACACATAAACCTTACTAAATATTGATTTTTATCCAGACGATAAACCTTTATTTTAATTTCCTAATATTGACTAGGTATTTAGCTCCACGCTCTTACTCTTCAGAGAGTCATGATAACCAGCAGCAAAGAGTTTCTCATGTCAGCGGAGTCTGTTCTTTCAGGGGATAACCTTAATCTTTTTCTTTATTAGTTGATACTCGAATTTCTTAAACTACCATTCTGAAGACTTTCTTCTTTAAGTTTCCAACTGCGGTAAAGCAGCAGTCCCAAAAGCCAGTTATGGCATATCTATGACACGGTCAAGATTAATAAAATTTAGTTATTCATCTGGCGCGAACCCCCATCTCTTACAGAATTTATCTTATGATGAATATTTTTACAGCCTGATTTTTTTAATAGGTATTTGAATTGACCGCGTCTCTCAAACTAGAAAAATTTCTAATCCTACTTGGAGAACCTTGAGCCCTTTATAAAGTTACTAGGTTAATGCCAAAGCTAAGTGACACATTTGACTACTTTATAAAATTCTATTTGTTTTAGGTGATTGATTGAAAAACAACAAAAAAGAGTATATTCTGTTGAAAATTAGCCTTGAGTTGAAGTTTGGAGGGCTAAATAATTCACATTACTCAACCGGTGGCCATGCTATTGTCCCATGGGTGACTTTCATCAGTCCAACAGGGTTATCAAAGAAAAGTACCGTCGGGAACTTTTCGACCACGTTACAAAACAGGTCCCCCCTGAAAAATTTTATGCCATTAAGACAACAGATCCTCAAGAATTTTATCTGAGTTTCAAAAATTGCGTTGTTCCAATAATTAACACCGAAATCCAACGTATTAAGAAAAACCTCACTCATACAAGTGATAGTCATCTCTTATTATTAAAGATTAGCACTTTAGTCGACACCATTATACAAGCTGCACTTGAAGCTTCCATATGGTTTCACAATCGCACGCTGCAAAAACAATTACCAAAAGAAAACATACCAATCGCAATCATAGCTCGCGGTGGATACGGTAGAGAAGAAATTTATTTCCAGTCCAACATAGATGTCCAAATCATTTCCAGCAAAGATCAAACAGAAGATACAACGCAAATTGTTAGGCATCTAGAGTATCTTTTTGTTCATCAAAATATTTTTGAGACTTCGACTAATACTAGTTATACAAGTTTAAACTCTTTAGAACGAGATCTTGATGGTGGCAAGATAGCTGATTTATGCTCTCTTCTCGAAGGAAGACTCGTAGCCGGAAACCCTGACACATATTCACAGGCCTTGAATATAGTTAAAAAAATTTCTACCCTGCAAAAAGATAATTTGATTACCTACTGCCAAGAACATAAAAATTATTATGATGTGTCAAATACCGTCTTTCAACAAGAGCCTAACGTTAAGGAAGAACTAAGTAGACTTTACTGGGCTCTTGTTTTAGCTAGACTCCAATATGACCTAAAAAATACAAATCAGTTTGAACTTCTTGACGAACTCTTGAAAAAAGATCTTATAAGCTCACCTGCCTTTAAAAATATTCAATCTTCTTTCGCATTCTTATCCAAAGTTAGACTTTTTCTACATTGCCACCAAAAAGGATCATATCGAGATATGATGAGCTATGAAGTGAGGGGTAAAATAGCACAGTCTATGGGATATACCGTTAAAGAGTTTTTCCACAAATATTTTTATGAGGCTGCTTACCCTCTAAAGAAATATAGCCGTAATATTTTCTGGGAAAGCACGAAATCAGACACTCGAAAGGTGAGAAATCTTTCCAAAAACTTTGCCTTAAACTCACAACACCAAATCATCCTAGATAAAGACCCTTCCATCCTCTTCTCTCAAAATCCCATCAGGATTTTTAAAATATTTGCATGGATATCAGAGAAGAATTACTACTTATCTTACCCTATTGTTCGATCCATCGAAGATCATGTAGATCAAATGTGCCCGATTTTCATAAACAAAGATTCTCAGAAAGAAGTCAAGCTGTGTTTTAAGCGAATAATTAATGGGAAATATTTTTCAAAATCCCTCAGACTTTTACATGAGTTTGGGCTTCTATCGAATTTCTATATTCCGGAATTTAAAAACATATGTGGCCTTTTGCAAGATATCTATGTTCATCATTTCCCAACTGACATACATGTACTCTCTGCCTTAGATATTTTAAATGAACTAGATGTAGACGAAAATGCTGACCCATTTTTGAGAAGCCTATATCTTTCAATTCGAGATAAAACAACTCTCAAACTTTCTGTACTTCTTCACGACATCGGTAAAGGAATTCGTTCCCCCGGTCAAAATGAAGAAATTCTAGGTGCTCAACTTGTCCCTGCAATTTTGGAAAACCTTGGCTACGCTAAAGATAGTCGACGCGTAAAAGATGTTTCATTTCTAGTTGAAAAGCATTTGATGATGCATGATCTCCTTCTTCTCGATCCAGAAGAAGATGAAACCTACGATATGATTTGGGACCTGGTCAATAATGATATAGAGCGCCTAAAAATGCTTTTGCTACTCACTTACGCCGATAGGGGAGGCACTAAAATGAAAATGTCGCTTTCCCAAATTGATCAGTTGAAAATATTTTATCAACACACTCTGTATCATAAAAAACGGCAAGCTGTTCCAGGTCCAATTAAAGCCGACTTTCTTAAAATGGTTCGACTCCCTAGGGACATGCAGTCTCACCTAGAAATTTATAGTGAATTCTGCCGCTCAAATGAAGCGTTTACCTGTGAGATCCTCTTCAAGCCAGCAAAAAATTCAGAATTGATTATTTGCTCAAAAGATCGCCCAAACTTGCTCTATAGTTTTTCGGCAATCCTCGCCTTTAATAAACTTAATATTGTAGAGGCTAATATCCACACTCTACGCGACCACGTTTTTGATGTGTTTAAAATTGTCAACTCTACAGGCGCTCCCATTGATTATTCTGATATTTTCACTCTCCAAAATCAGATTAAGGATAACCTAAAACGCGTTTACGTTGACCAGGAACCATTGTCCCAAATTTTTAAAAATCAGTCATTTTCCATTTCCCAAGAAAAAGCCAAAGCAAAAGAAATAAAACTCAAAGTCAAACTAATCGGGCGGTCAATTAAAGTGGAAACACACGACCTACACGGAACATTTATGATTCTGACAGGAGTATTTTCACATTTTAAGATGGAAGTGCAGCGAGCTGTCTTAGACACGCGAGAAGGGACAGCTTCAAATATTTTTTATATGAGGCCAAAAGATGTCCGCTATATAATAGAAAATAAGGAGCACTTTTTAAGCACTCTTAAACTGGCTCTAGAGCAATTACTTAATTCAAAAGAAATTTTTCTACAAGAAACACCTATTTCAGCTATTCCCGAAAAACCAACTTTCGCATTATAATTTATTCTTAGCCATGTTTTTCTTGAGATTATTTTTTTTATTTTTTTTTAATATCTTAGCCACAACCGAGGTACTTGCAATAAGTCCAGAAGAGCTGTTTAAAAAAGCGCATACCCTAGAAGGTGATGGTTTTTTGGAAGAAGCCACACAATCATGGGAAAAACTCAGAAAATTAGATAGCCGTCTTAATTTTTCAATCTATGCTCAGATAAAACTAGGCACCACTTATTTAAAACTTAAACAATTCCAAAAATCAATTGACATATTAAAGATAACCACAAGATCTCACCCTAATAATTTTGATGCTCATTTTAGTTTTGCCAATTCTTTAAGTGCATTAAATAATTTCCCCGATGCTATTAAAGCCTACAAAAAAACCATCATCCTAAAACCTACAGAAGGTTTAAGCTATGTAGGACTTGGGTTATCCCTATTTGGAAGTAGCGACTCAAAAGGCGCAATCAAAATCCTTTTAAAGGCTAATAAATTATTTAAGGAAAAGAAAAATATTTCTTGGTATCGAGACACTCGGGTCATGATCGGGCAAATAAAACACTTTACAAAATTTCCCCCGCACTTTTCAACTCTATGGCTTACTAACAATCTAAAGCTTGTTCGCGATACTTACGAAAATACTATATTTGACTCCAAGCAATACCTACCCTTACTTTCTATGCAAGAAAAAACCAACTTTCTCCTTCAATAATGCAATTAATTTTTTTTAATTTAAAAAATAACTTCTAATATTTTTCACACTTATGATTACATGATTCTAAATTTCTGCATAAGCCACTATTAATAATTTTAATTTGAAGTTATTCATTTTTTATATTACTTTCTTCTTTAATTAACCGCTTGTTATTAGGGGTATGGTTTACTCTTTGAGTAGAACCATTCCCACCTTTTTATACCACGCATGAAATATAATTCTAAATTTTGCGCATTTTTTTAATTTTTATAGTAGACTAACTTGATTTCCTAAATTAAAAATATTTGTAAACTAGACTGGTTTTCTACTAATTACGATTCTCACAGAGTGATAATTGATCTTCCTGTTATATTTTAAATTGCATACTGAATAAATTAATTTGTAATTGTAGACCTAACCCAGTTTTCCATATATCGTAGTAATCTTATTTAATTAACACTTAATACCTAATTTTGGGTAATTATTTGTATCATTAAGTTTTTAACTTCCGGAGACTTATGAAAAAACAATCCGCGCTTAATTTGGTCTGGATGGATTTGGAAATGACCGGACTCGACGTTGATCTTGAAGTTATAATAGAGATAGCAACCTTAGTTACCGATCATGATCTAAATATTTTAGCCGAGGGTCCTTGTCTTGCTATTCATCAAAGCGATGAAATTCTTACTCGCATGGATGACTGGAACCAGAAGCATCATAACGCCTCTGGGCTGGTAGAGCGTGTTCGTAAATCGAAAATTAACAATGAAGAGGCGTCACGGCAAACCTTGGAGTTCATCAAACAATACTGTCCTGAAAACACTTCTCCCTTATGCGGTAATTCCATTGGTCAGGACCGAAAATTTC
>JAPYPM010000219.1 GCA_029937635.1 Nitrospinaceae bacterium | reverse complement strand
TCATTGATCACCCCCCCTAGTAAAGCAGGGACACTAGTTTGTTCTAAATTGTCACCAAGTAAATAGGGAGTTTGACGGTTGAGATGGTCGCGTAAATCAACTGTCAACTGTTTTGGTGAAAGCGGTTTATCGCTCGCCAGAGCGGGGCAAACAACATCGCATCGTCCGCACTCAGTGCAACTGTGAAGATCAAGAAGTTTTTTCCATGAAAACTCATCT
This sequence comes from Nitrospinaceae bacterium, assembly GCA_029937635.1. Taxonomy (GTDB): domain Bacteria; phylum Nitrospinota; class Nitrospinia; order Nitrospinales; family VA-1; genus Nitromaritima. The sequence continues at coordinate 3,891 of JAPYPM010000219.1, read as the reverse complement.
ATTTTTGTGACACCAAAGTTTTCCTGTTCTTCATTCTCAAAGTCAATACGGTGAAGCCCATTGCCTACTTCTGGAATTCGCGAAAAAAATACGTTTGGAATCGAGGTGATGATATGCAGATGTTTAGAGTTAGGGAGCAACGTTAAAAAACATAAAACACAAACGATATGAGTCCAGTAGGCTAGATTATGAATGTGCACCACAGCATCAGAACCCAAAATCTGCAATACGGGGGCAATGGATCTACCCACTAAAATTCCACCAAGAAGTACATCCGGGTTTCTTGCCTGCCATCCCGCATCAAAAAGAGCATCACTAACCATTATCAAAAAAATTAGTAGCAGAATAACAATACCTTCTAATGATAAGGTCAGTCTTTCAGGTTTTACGACCAACCTCCTATATAAAGCATAGGTCACAGCCAAACTCACTAGAACAACAAAAGAATCTTTTAACAAAAGGTAAGGTGTTGCAATTTCATCCACATTAAAATTCACCGTGGGAAATAAACCGATAAAAAAAAACCACAGTGCTCTTACTAGTAATACGAGAAACCCCCAGAAAATCAATGCATGCATCCAACCTGATCTATTTCCCTTCAGTATTTTTGTTTGAAAAATAGCAATTCTAACTGTATTCCATAACCTAGTTAGGGGTTCATTAAATCTACCCTCACAGCCAATCTGCCCTAAGACTCTAAGTTTAGGCCATAAAAGTAAAACAAAACGTGTGACCGCCAGAGCTATAAGAAAAGCTATAACAAAAGGCTGCAAGTCCTGAGAAATCCAATCAAATGCACGATTTTGGGAAGTATTCATCTGAGATATATTACCTTCGGCAATTTATAATTACATAGCATGAGGATTAAAAGCCTAAATACTCAATCATAATACCTAAAGGAAGAACCAGAAACTAGCCCTTTGATTTCTCTGGAATTACTGTCAAAAAAACCACTTTTTGTGCTATATTGCTACTAGCGTTTAAGAGACTACCAGTACTGTGGCCTCTAAATTATTAAAAGTTTTTGAGAGACATTTTTTTCTCGAAGATACTAAACAAACTGATAGGCCTTGCATTCAAGTGATATTTTATTGTCGTGCAATAAAATTTATTTTTCTTTCAGGTGTTTTTAGTAGCACCTTAATACTATTTTCTACCCACGTAAATGCAATCCCAGTCGGAGACGCTTACGACACGGGACAAGCTGAGTTTCAGGTTTTCTCTGGGTTTCATCCTAGAAACGAGGGCATCCTTTCTATAAACCCATCTTTACAACCAGGGTTAAACAATAATATAAATGAAGAACACCCCATTCCTGATTATATAAAAAAGATTTCTAAGAACCAGATTTTCCCCACCCACTACCAACAATTACTTGAAATAAACCCCGTAGATCAGATACAAAGTAAAGTTTTTGATGAGGAAGCATTTCGTTCTGTGAAGAAAATAGGTGTATTAGATTTTGAGAATAAGACTATTGGTTTATTCAAGAATGACGCAGCCGGGCATGTTTTAGCAAAACAGGTTTCGTCAGAACTACAATCGATGAAAAACTATTTTATTATTCCGCCTCTTATTATGAATGAAGATGCACGAATCCGAATAGTCTCACAAGTTCCCTTTAATAAGGGTCGTCAATTTGAATCATCTCCTGTTGATAGCAAACTGGTTATCCCCTCTCTACCTAATTCAAATGACAAGGTAGATGCAGTGATGATTGGGGCGGTCACTAAATATATAAATTCATACGAGGATCGAGACGGAAAAATAAAAAGAAGTCTTTCCAGTAAGATTGAGTTTGGATCATTTTTGGTCAGCACACGCACAGGGGATGTGATTTGGGGAGCCCGTTTTATTGGATCACAACCAACAGGAACTCTAAAGTTAGGCACGAAATGGCTCAACAAGAAGCAATTATCGAAAAGAGCAATGACAGGGATCTTAAAATCGTTTCGTCAAAACGACAACGCTTTTAAATAAAACAATATTTAACATAACAAAATCATACCAAGGCCGATCCAAATGAATCGCCGAAATACAACTCGATGCTAAAAGAAGAGCAGACCTTTAAAAAAAAAAAGCTTTGGAAAAATTTATTTCTTCTAAACCTATGCATCAGTTTATTACTAATCGGTATTTACTGGGTTCCCGTTAAAATGGTTCAACTAGAAAATTTTGTAGCCTCACCTAGTGTGAACCTTCCCAAAGAAGGTGTCGTACCAATTAGCAGTACGAGTTTAGTTCAACCTTCAAAAGGTTCTACACCGTCAAATCTTTTGGAAACCAAGTTAACAGTAATAAACGCATCATCCGAAAACAACTGGGTATACTTCGATTTTTCTAGAGGAAAAGTTGTTAAAATTCATGACAAAACATCTCTCGAATGGGATTTAGCATTTCGCAGAAGTAAAGTGATCTCTAATGGAGGCGCTACCAATAAATTTGGCAAGGCGGGCTTGATCAATCTAGGTTCTTCGCACTTTGATCAAGTCGTCGATGTGCCATTGGACAATTACACTCCAGATATATCCACAAGAACAGAAACAGAAAACCCCATTCTTTTAAAATGGTATTCGTATAACTATCTGACTCATAAACTTTCAGCCAAGTCTAATACTTACGCTATGAAAACAGCTGACAGTAAATATGTAAAAGTTAAATTTCTTGATTTTTACTGCTCCAATAAGGAAACGGGGTGCATCAAGATGCAGTATGTCTACCAGAATAATGGTTCGAATCAATTCAGCAAACCCTCTTCTGGCTAACATCCCAACCAACAATATACTTTTCCTCGTTTAAAAAATAAACTGGATATGTTCAATGAACGATGAAGATGTTATTTTTTTCTACACAATTTTAGATAACTTTATTTTGATTTTTGGTGCAAGTTGATTTTTATTATCGGAGGTAGTAATGGCAACATTAAAGGAAATACTTTTTAGTAAATACGCAGACAAGGGCCTTAATTCCTTATTAGAAGAGATGCAAAAAAAGTATGGCGAAAAAAAAGGTAGACGATTTAACCATAACAATATTACCTATGAGGTTAGCCGCGGCAGTCTGGTTGATGAGAACATGCAATTTGAGATAAGTTCCAAGATTCCTCAGGATGAACTCAAAGATCGTAAAGACATGAAGGGCTATTTCACCGAAATAAAAAAACTAGCGACCAAGTTTAATAATAAACCTATCGCCGTAGAAATGGAAAACATCGTTATAGACACAAAAAAAAACACTGAAAAAAAGAGAGATTACGTAAAGCTCCTTTACAGCTATCCATTGGACGAGCTTTACAATGAAAAAGAAATATTAGAAAAAACCAAAGGGGTGAAACACCAAGCTCAAGGAGAAATGATCCCTTCAGAGGCAAGTGGTGCCTTGACACAGCAAGGTAATTTAGCGCTCCAGTTTGTAAAAGAATCCACTCATAGTTTGGCTCGCCAAAACATCGAGGACCTGCTTGGTGCAAATAAGAAGATAAGAGCGAAAACAGTGGGTTAAATACTTATGCAACGATTAGCTTACTACCTAGGAAGAGCATTACAATTATTAGGACTTGCTACCATTACCTCGGTAGTTTTACTTTTTTTTGGCCGTTGGAAAATGGAGCCTCTTCTCTATTTATCCATATTAGGAATCGCTGAGTTCTATGGTGGAACTTGGCTCCTTGAAAGAAAAAAATCATAATGAAGAGGCAAATTAAAATTTTGAGGCAACTTTATATATCAAAGTTACTCAATGTTTTTCATCTCCCATAAGCCATGCAAAAATTACTAGAGCAGCCTGGTTTTTTAGCTCCTTCCGGCACTTTCGGAGCCGACCTTAGTTATCTATTAGCAGTACTATTTACGGTAATGTTTCTTTTCGCCTGGGGGTTGGCAAAAAAAGGAC
>JAPYPM010000218.1 GCA_029937635.1 Nitrospinaceae bacterium | reverse complement strand
CTGACAATTCATTAGCTCTAAACATACCACTTTGCCTTAATAGACAATCAACAAGTGTGGTTTTCCCATGATCGACATGGGCGATAATTCCAATATTTCTAATATTTTCTTTTTTCATATTTTATTAAGGTAGTTCTTCCCATCAAGTTAATGTAAATAGTCTCACGTAAAAATCCTTCATTATATTTATTTTTATTGATAAATCCAATTTATTTTTTGCCTATTCTCCTTAATTTTAATAATACCGATAAGGCTTAAATTTTTAGAAACATATTTGAAGCTTGGTCTTTAAAAGCGCGTGCTGATTATGGGAAAAGTAGCTTGAGGGACTTTTCAATAACTTCATCTACAGAATGGTCCAAACAGACTAAATTTGTGCATGTTTCAGGTGTGAGACACTTGCTAAAAAATAGATCTCGACAGGGGACCTCTTTAAAAAAAACACAATGATTTTTATCATATGTACTCTTTTCGTGATAGGTATTCTCGTAATCAGGGCCAACTAAAACTAAAGTAGGGGTTTTGAGGGCAACTGAAACTTGAGCCGGGCCGGAACTATTATCGATCATTAAATTAGCTTCGTTGATCAACGCAATACTCTCTCTTAAGGGTCCAACATAAACAAACGCCTCTTTCACTTGTTCATTAAAAATATCAGCGATTGATTGTTCTTTATTAGAAAAAATTCCCATCACTTGGCAATCATAATTTGTTATCAACTTTTGTGACAATGAGACAAATCTACCCATGCCCCAATGACGAATCGACTGACTTACGGCAGGATGGACCGTAACCATTTTTTTTCTGATGTCCACACCAACCCTACTTAAGTATTGCTTAGCCCATGTGGTTTCTTCATTAGTGAGAAAAAGTTCTGTAATTTTATCTATGGGATCCAACCCAATTGCTCGAATACAATCTAAATCTTTCTCAATAGACGCTTTATCAAGGCTATGGTCAGAACCGAGCATGACACTGGTAAATTTTTCTCGCATAAAATAGCTCCTACTGATACACCAGCGTGCTTTGATTTTTTGAGCCAAGTGTGAGGATAAGTTTCTGGCATGTAAATTTAATATAACATCAAACTTTTTTTGGCTTAACTGATGCGTAATTTTGGATATTTCGGTTTTATCTGGTTCTCCAGATAATCCGTAAACTGAATCTAAATGCGGGTTATTCTCAAAGATCGGCTTACAAAATTTAAGCGTTAAAATAGAAATTGAAATATTAGGCATTAAATTCCCAATATTTCTTATAACTGCAGTTGCTATAACGGCGTCACCCATACCTCGTAACTTGATTATAAGGATTTTTTTTATAGTATTTAGTTTGCCTTTAATTTGCCTGCCACTTCTAATATATTTTTCAAAATACCTAAGAAATCCCAACAACACAGTAAGTGACTCCATAAATGAAAATAGAAACCCTGCAAAGCCCTCTCGTATCCCCCTACGCCCAATCCAGGTCTTAAAAAAATATGTGGGCGGAAATACCAAAGCTTTTAAAAATAAGTTGTATGAACTTAAGTCTGGATTAGCTTGGTATAATTGATCTGCTGCGTGGTCTGAACGTTGAATGGTGTTTGTGATCACTTCAGAAATTGTTTCTTCAGAAAAATAAACCGAGTCACCTTCTAATGATTTCTTATTTAAAAAAACGGAAGTGCTGTTTAGTATGGACTTTTTTTCAGTCCCAACAAACAGAAGCCCAGACTGTGGGTCATGAGTCCACTCTAAAGAATATTTCAACCGCTGCTTAAGGAAAAAGACTTTTCTGTTGATTGAAAACCAAGTTTTTTGAACTGGAGCTAATTTGGTGGTTTCTAAAATATTTTCTTTTAAAACTGCGGAAAAATATTCCCTGCCCTCTAATAATAAATACCAAGAAGAGGTTTGAGATTGTATTCCCATTTCCCACAGCTCGTATATGCTTGAAGATTCACTTTGAATCCATTTTCCACCATGAGTTTTAATTACTTGTGAAACCGCATCAGTACTAGGACCCACTACTTTGATCTCACTAAACCACATTTTTAAATCTTTAAAAATCCTCAGCAAGTGGTGACCCGGTCCTCGATGTGCTACAATGACTGATACGTTAGTATTTATAGAGGTAGAATTCATTAAATAAGTTGATATAAATTAAACAAGACTTTCCTGATAATATTATTGTTAAATACTAATTTATCTTAGCATTTATTCTTTTGAAAGAGTTTAAGTTGCCAATTTTTTACAAATTTTGGCTATTAGTTATTCTAAAAGTTCATCATGCACGAATAAATCTGCCCCCTGACGATTAGTCTTCATAGCAAATTCATCCCTAATACAACAAAAGACCTTTACTTTTTTCACACTAGAACGATACTAAATCTATGGAATCCAAAAAAGCTCTAATTACAGGAATTACCGGACAAGATGGATCCTATCTTGCAGAATTTCTAATAGAGAAAGGTTATGAAGTCCATGGTATGGTTCGCCGCTCTAGCAGCTTTAATCGCGGGCATATCGAGCACTTAACCACGAAAGACGGTAGTTCTGAGGATGGCATTGCATTACATTATGGTGATTTAACCGACCCTCAAAATATTGATAACCTCTTAGCTACCATTCGACCTCAGGAAATTTATAACCTTGCTGCCCAGAGTCATGTTGCGGTAAGTTTTAAAACTGCGGAATACACTTCTCATGTAAATGCACTTGGTCCACTACGAATACTGCACTCCATAGTTGCTAATGGTCTTCATAAAACTTGTCGGTTTTATCAGGCATCAACCAGTGAAATGTTTGGAAAAGTTGTGGAAACCCCCCAAACCGAAAAAACACCGTTTTATCCAAGAAGCCCCTACGGCATTTCCAAGCTATTCGCCTATTGGACCACAATTAATTACAGAGAGGCTTTTGATGTTTTTGCATGTAATGGGATTTGTTTTAATCATGAATCACCGCGACGCGGAGAAAATTTTGTAACTAGGAAAATCACCCTGTCATTAGCGAATATTATTACAGGAAAACAGAAAACTCTTCGCCTAGGTAATATTGATTCATTGCGTGATTGGGGATACGCTGCGGATTACGTTAAAGGAATGTGGGCAACCCTGCAAAACAATTCCCCAGAAGATTTTATTTTTGCTACAGGCAAACAATATAGCGTTAGAGATTTTATTAACGAAGCTTTCGGGCTATGCGGGTATGACATTAAATGGCGCGGTGAAGGCACCGATGAAGTGGGTTTTGATAAGAACTCTGGTCAGGTGCTGATAGAAATAGATCCGCAATATTACCGACCAGCTGAAGTTGATACTCTCATAGGAAATTTTGATAAAGCCAAAATGCAATTAAACTGGCAACCAGAAACCTCCTTTAAGGAGTTAGTATGTCTTATGGTGAAATCTGATCTGAAGGCTAACAACCTAGATCCCAAAAAATATATAAAACTATGTGATGTTAATAACTAAAAGTATATTATTTTACTCATTATAGATTCCATCAAAAATAACAACTCTTACAAATTTTTTTGCTCGATTTTTTTCAATTTGTATAACCATTAGCTTATTAATATTACAATTTCAACAAATCAAAAATTAAGCGTTACATAGAAATTTTTCCTGCCATATTTATATTCTTAATTCGGCCACTTTAACTTAACTGAGATACTCCAAGTATTGATATGATTGACTTCTTTTTAAAAAACGGGAAGGTACTTTAGTGCTTTATAAGGAAATTGAATATTGCCGAATTTGTGGAAATCACCAATTGGATTTAATTTTGGATCTGGGGATGCTCTCTCTGACGGGCGTTTTCCCAAAATCTAAAATAGAAGAAGTACCAACTGGCCCGCTAAATTTGATTAAATGTAATGAAAACTATTCCAACAATTCATGTGGTTTGGTTCAATTAAGGGAAAGCTATAACCCTGAATTAATGTATGGTCAAAATTACGGCTACCGATCTGGGCTTAATAGCTCGATGGTACAACATCTACACAATAAGGTTAAACGGATTATAGACTGCGTGCCCTTAAATCCTGAAGATATTATTGTGGATATTGGAAGCAACGACAGTACTTTGTTGCAAGCTTACCCAAAGAAAACTTTAAACTTAGTAGGATTTGATCCAACCGGCGAAAAATTTAAGA